>JAUNJS010000221.1 GCA_030533125.1 Eubacteriales bacterium
CGGGCTGTCCCTCCGCTTTTGCAGCAGTCTGTGCCTCTGCTGCGGCGGCTGACTTCATCTCCTCCGCCGGAACAGGCTCCGGAACGGACTGTCTCTCCGCTTCCTGCGCGGGCTGTCTCTCCGTTATTGCGATCGTCTTTGCTTCCTCTGCCGCGGCGGGTCCGCCCGCTCGTACAGCCGCCACGTTGGAATCCAGATCCTTCAGCGCTTTTGCAGCCCATACTATATAATTGAAATTCCTGCTGAATTTTTTCCCGTGAAAAACATCTTTGCTGTAAGAGCCGAAATAAAGCGCGGAGCACTTCGAAAGGTCTCCGGAAAACGCGGCGTTCAGCCCGTCCAAAAGCGGTTTCAGGTCATAGGAACCGCGCGTGCCCACGATGACATCTTCGAAATCGATTTGCACATTTTTCAGATCTGCCCGGATTCCGTTGGAAGAGCAGAGTCTCGATAAAAGCGGTGAGCTCCCCCCGGTCATGATCTCATAAAACATTGCTTCGATGATCCTGATGTAATACGGCTCCAGATAAGCAGCCCTGCGGTCCTCATACGGGGAATTTGACCCGTACAGGACATAGCTTTCCGCGGATCCCGCGGCCGTTTTTCCATAGGCTGCCGCTTCCCCGCATGCATTCCTATACAGCTCCATGCTGTCCGTGATGGTCATTCTGCCCTTCCTCTCCTTCTTCCGGATATAAAACACTTTCTTCGTCACAGTTCTTTTCCGCTGTAAATATGTCATCCGCCCCGTCCTCTTTCGGCACCGCCTCTTCCTGCTTCTCATCGCCCGGGATTTCCTCTTTCCGAACTGCTTTTTCCCGGACAGGCCCTTCCGGATCCTCCGGACACTCCGTTTTCTCTTCCGTCCCGGTTTCCTGATCCGTGCAGGCAACCACTGCTTCCTCTTCCTCCCCTGTTTCCTGATCTGTGCAGGGAACCTCCGTTTTCTCTTCCGCCACAATTTCCTGATCCATACAGGGGGCCTCCGCGGGAGGTCTGTAAACGGGGTCGATCCGGTCAAAGGCTTCCCTGAGTTCTTCTTTATTTTCTGTTGTAAAAAAAGCGATCGATATGTCGTCCCGGCTGCCCCTGGATGTCATCACCGGGAGCAGGCTCTGTGTGATGTCCTCATAAGTAGCCCGGGATCCTTCTTTCAGAATGCTCTCCACAATGAGGGTATATAACTTGTAAAGGTGCTCTTCGTTTTTGTAGACAGGGAAGCAGTCATCCACGCCGTCCGTGCTGAGAAAAACTGCCGCGGGCGCGGCCGGGGAGGCAGGATCGCAGTCGAGCACCGCGTAACGGAATTTCTGAAAGGCATTTTCTTCGCAGAGAGAAACCGTGACATTCAGGAAATTGTCCTCGTCCGGCGGTACGGGAAGGACGAAAGTGCCGTCTCTCTGCAAAACCACGCATGTGCCGTCCCCGATCTGCAGGAGCAGAATCTGTGTCCCGATGGACACTGCGAGGAGCAGCGTGGTTCCGTACGCCGTGTACAGATAGCGGTTCACAACCGCGGGATCGTCGGAAAGGTAGCGTCTCCTGTATTTGTCACTCACATCGCGAAACCGGATCTCGCCCTCTCCCAGCTGCGCATGTGTATCAAGCTCTCTGTCCCAGTGCTCCCTGACTGTTCGTTTCCAGTCCTCCAGGAAATCATATTTGAAGTTTTCGATGCCGACCCTGCTGAACAGGGCCGGCTCCTCCATATCAAATGCCTCCTCCCCGCAATATCGTTTCAGCTGACGGAAAGCTGCTTCCACTGCGATTCCGGAGCCTGTCTGGCTGCGAAAACAGTCCGCGCTGCCGTGTCCGTCTGCCACCGCGATGACCTGTACGTGCCCGAAATTACAGTAAGAAGCGCTGTCCTGGCAGGGCCACCCCTTCTTACTGTATTTCGGACCCGGAGAAGAGACGGCGAACATTTCATAGTTCATCCGAATATTCTCCTTTCAGGCTTTACCACTTCTCATTCGGATCGGTGTTTGTGGAAAGGCCTGCGGGCGCTTTTTTCAGCGCCTTCGCGACAGCTTTCGTCGTGTCGTCGGGATCCTCCTGCTTTTCCCCTGCTTTGTCGATCATCTTCTTTCCCTGGCTTGCCACCATGGAAGAGGTGATCGTCACAAAACGGATCATCTCTTTCAGCTGGACGGGATCGTTTGCGTGGAGTATGGTTTCCCTGTTGCCGGTGAACTCCTCCAGCACCGCGTCATTGGCATCGCCGTAGCCGACCGCGACTCTGGCGGCCACTTTGTACCAGTTATTCTCCTTCAGGAGCCGCAGGCCTTCCTTGTAGTCGTCGGTGGGCTCACCGTCGGACAGAAGGAACAGGACAGGCGCGACAGAACCGCTGGCGCGGTCCATGATCCCGTTGGAGACAGAAAGCAGGTCGTTCATCTTCCGGAACGCCGCTCCCATGGAGGTCCCGCCGAAAGCATTCAAATCCTTCCAGACGAAGGCGGCAGGATCCACGAGCTCTGTTTCGCCCGTGATCACTTTGACCCCGGAATCGAACGTCAGGATCGCAATGCGGATCTCATTGTCCGGGTTTTCCATGTTCATGGAGACAAGCTCCGGTATAGTCCCCTCCATGGCGGCATTCGAGGCGCCGATCGGCGCGCCCCCGTTCGCTCCCATGCTGCCGGATGTGTCCATCGCAAAAAGGACGGGACAAATACGACGTGTCAGTTCAACTTTGTTTGCAATACCCATAGCAGAAATTCTCCTTTTTTAATGTGATATCTAAAATCTGATATTTGTGAAACATTTTTGACAGTGCAGTGGTTTTCCCTTCCCTGATAAACTAACACATGAATGCTGCCTGTTTTTTTCTATCCGTAAAAATCGGAAAGCAGAACATGAGTTCTTATTATCTATATCTGTTATCCATATCTGAATCTATGTGACTGCATTTATCCTGTGGGATCGGAGAAAAAGACACGCCGGGCGGCACCTCTGTCCGCGTGGAAATCCATAATGCCGGTCTGCCGTCAGTCCACGCTCATCCGGATCACGCCAAGCTCCTCGCTGTAACCACAGGTTTCACAAACGTCAGCCCACACTCATCCGGATCACGCGGTGTTCCTCCTGAAAAGAATAAGTGTACGATAAGCCATCTGTCCTGCAGGGGATGGCTCCCGTGAACGCATTCCGGAATGCCTGCAGCAGCTGCTCCTCCCGCGGCACCTTTCGCAGGCGGAAACAGAACTGTTTCTTCCCCCGGCGCAGGCCGGCGGCCAGCTTTTTTTCCAGTTCTTTTACATCCTCCAGGAGTGTACCGCTCCTCACAAAATAGTTATCCTCCTCCGCATGACATTCCGGAAGAAGCTTCCGTTCCCAGGCGTGATTGACGGCGAGATCCGTGTCAGTGATGTTGAAATAGGTGTGGTCCACGTCTGTTCCGTCTGTGCGGCAACTGTCCCAGGTGACGTCAACCTGATAACATTTTCCGGCCAGCTTGACGATGTTCCAGGCATGGCCGCTGCTGCCCTGAGACTCCCCCGGCTGGACGCTGTCTCCGAACACAACAATGCAGGAGATGCCTGCCGCGTCGCAGAGCAGCTTAAACGCCATCGCATATCCCTCACAGACCGACCTCCCGTACAGCAGCGGCCCGACAGAAGAATGTGCCTTGTGGTAACTTTTGTCCTGCTCTTCGTACCTTGTGTGGATGGCGAGGTAATCGTGAAGGAAAAGCTCCATCCCGTATCCGGACAGTCCCTGGCCGGTCCCGGCCGCCACGATTCCCCGGATCATCCTGCAGAGCTTTTCCTCCACCCGGTCGATCTCGTCCGGTTCATAAAGAAACGAAAAGACGACTTTTTTTCTGCCGGAAGGGCTGTAGGTATAAATGCTGTATGCCCGGAAATTCACATAGAACAGCCCCGGGTTGTCCATCATGACAAAGCGTATGATGTCCTCGAGCGGGCACTGCGTTCCGGCGAAGTGCTCCGCTCCGATTTCGACATCCGTTTTCCTTTTCTCCAGCGCCGACAGCACCAGGTCATAAATCGCCTTCTCTTCCCGCGATTTCAGGGAGACCCTGTAGTATTTTGATCTGCAGCCGATCATCCTCCGCTCCATCCTTCCCGGGATTGTTATAACTGTACGATCCCTGTTATACTGCCGCCCCGGACTCCGCCCCGCGTTTTATGCCTGCGCGATCATCATTGTGCTGCCGCCCCGGACTCCACTCCGCAATTTATGCCTGCGCGATCATCATTGTACTGCCGCCTCGGATTCCGCCCCGCATTTTATGTCTGTACGATCACCATCGCGCTGCCGCCTCCGAAATCAATCTGCATTCCGTCCCCGAGCACCACGATATCGCCCGGTCCGCGGACACCGGATTTCCCGGCAGACCGCACCGTCCAGTTCTGCCCGGACATGTTTTTCAGTCCGGTCTTTCCGGGTTTTACGATCACCCTCGCCGCCTCTGTCCGGTAATCTTCGGAGTTTTCGCCCATATGGTACGCGAACATGGTCACATCCTCGAAGACCGGTACCCTGACCACGACATTCGCGCGCCTGTGCGCGGACTCGAAGAATGCTGTCGGCCGGATCCATTTTCTGCATTCCGGACACATTGTCTTCTCCGCGTCCTCCAGGAAGATCTCTTCCCCGCAGTGCGGACATCTGACGATCGAACTCTTCAGCCGGACCAGCAGATGGAACCATTCCTTCTCCAGAAGCCGTCCTTCCGCCTTCAGCAGGCTTTTCTGACTGAAAGAGCGCCGGAAGGCATCCTGAATATATGCCGGGTAGTAAGGCCAGAGATTGATCGCGTTCCTGTGTTTTCCCTGGATCGGCATATTGGAGGTGTCATACTCGTCGAACATAAACAGCGGCTTTTCGCCGAAAAACCTCTTCTCGTATTTATTTGTAAGAACAGGGACGTTGGTCAGAGCGCCTTCCAGCGGATGGTCCCCCACAAGCAGCAGGAACAGAATGACCGCCAGGGAAAAACGGTCTGTCACCTTGTTGGGCCTGGTTTCTCCCCGCACTACCTCCGGCGCCATATACCTGGCCTTCCCCAGAACGCCCGAGTAATACCCGTGCCCCATGACATTGTCGTTGTCGCAGATCAGCACTTCCCCGGTCTTCGGATGAAACGCAAAATTACCGTCGTTCAAATCCTGGTAGTTAAACCCCGCATCGTGCAGCTTCATGAAAGCTGTGACAATCCCCAGGGCAGCGTCCACGACGGCCGCGGTACTCCCGAACTTCTCCCGTGCCAGCAGATATTTGGAAAACTCCCTGTACTCTTTTGGATAGACCCGCTGGAGATAGCCGAAGCTTCCGTTGACCCACTCCGTGAGCTGCTCCGGCCAGACAAACGCCGGCGAAGGAGCGCCTCTTTCGATGTTCCTCCCGAGATTTTCCCGGAACTTCTCCGGCTCCGTGACTTTGTCAATGTAGTACCATTTCAGAGCCTTCTTTTCCCCTGTTCCGTCAACCTGCACCAGGTAAACAATCCCCTGTCCTCCTCTTCCGAGCTCCCCTTTTACAGTGACGGTCCTGTTGTCAAGCAGCCTGACTTTCTGTCCCCTTTTTAAATATGTGTCCTGCCCCATGGACGGCTCCTTTCCTGACTGCAATCAATTCTCCGGTTAAATTCCTGTTTGCTATCTTCCTGTTTGTTGTTTACTGGTTCCCAGTTTTCTGTGTGCTGATTTCCTGTTTACCGCTTTACTCTTTGCCGTTTTTCTGTTTGCTGATTTCGTGT
>JAUNJS010000603.1 GCA_030533125.1 Eubacteriales bacterium
GGTCCGAATGCTGCGTATTGTTAGTTGATCCCGCCCGGTCAAGGGGGTTAAAAAATTGCTCCGCATTGTCGTAACGCGGCGCGCGGCTTTTCCGACACGCGTGTCGGAATCGCCGCAAGTCGTTAATCCCGGTTTTTGCGCGAAGAAGCCGCGCAAAGGATTCGAATTTCGCGGCGGCCTGAACAGAAACTGCTGAACTATAATCGCTGAACTTGAATCCGGTTGACTTCATGTTTACTTCCTTGACAGAAGGAAATACGGATTATACAGTTTTTTCACAGTAGCTATTACTCTCCTCACAACAGCCCCGGGGACGCCCGCACCGGAATCAGTGATTATAAAGTTTTCACAGCAGCTATTACTCTCCTCACAACAGCCCCGGGGACGCCCGCACCGGAATCAGTGATTATAAAGTTTTCACAGCAGCTATTACTCTCCCTCTGCGCAAAGGAGGCGCATACAATGGCAAAAAAGACAAGAGAAGAACTTGCGGAAATCGAATTCGCCGCTCTGGCAAGCGCCATCATGGAAATGGAATCCATCTACAATGACGCGGACGCTCCCGATACCGGGGCTCACGTCATGGAAGCCTTTGCTGCAGGAGCAGCCGTCGGCGATGTTCCCGGTGAAGAAACCGCGCCCGCACCGGAACCTGCTCCGGAGAAACCGAAACGCGCGCGCAGCTCCCGGAAGAAAGCGATGGTTCCGAATGTCGTGATCCAGAACCAGGCCGGGGACAGCATTACCTACGAGGCCGTCGTGAAAAAGGTCAACGCAGCTGTTGAGATTTCCGACATCCGCTCCCTCGATATTTATGTGAAGGCCGTTGAGGGAAAGGCGTATTATGTTGTGAACGGAGAAGCGGCCGGCGCGGTCGATCTGTTCTGAGAATCGTAAAGAACTGTTCCTTTCCCGGTCTTTCCACGGCTGCTTCCGGCAAGCGGGCCGCATCCGGGAAACGCGCCTCGTTTCCGGCAATCCGGCCGCATCCGGGAAACGCGCTTTATTTCCGGCAATCGGGCGGTATCCGGGAAGCGCCTTATCCGACAATCCGCTCCGCGATCCGCCGGTATTCCTCCGCGATCTCCGAATCGGGAAACGCCTGGAGGAGGCACTGGCCGCGCTCTTCCGCCTCGGGAATAAGGCGGCTGCGGGAAAGCCTGCCGATAATCAGTGTGCCGAATCCGGCGGCCAATGCGGATGCTTTTTCGGTCTCTCCGGGCACGTCTCTGCAGTTGAGGATGATGCCGCCGAGGCGCGCGTACCCGCGTCCCCGGAAATGTTCAAGGGCGAGCGCGATATTCGCAGCGGCGTACAGCGCCATGCTTTCGCCGGAGGTCAGGATGTAGACGTAATCCGCGACACCGCTGCGCATGGGACTCGCGAAGCCGCCGCAGACGACGTCGCCCAGCACGTCGTAGAGAACGACATCCGGCGAGTATGTCTCATAAATGCCCATCTGTTCCAGCTTCTCCAGAGCAGTGATAACCGCCCTGCCGGCACAGCCCTGCCCCGGAAGCGGGCCGCCCGCCTCCGCCAGGAGCACGCCGGCGTATCCTGTTTTCACCACGTCCTCCAGTGTAAACGGAGCCCTGGCGCGGATATAATCCATTACGGTACGCCGCGTGCCATCCCGCAGTCCCCGGATCATCGAGTCGATTTCCTCCCCGGGATCGCCCGTGGAGGCGGGAACAGAGATGCTCTCCGCGCGAAGAAGGCGTGTGGAATCCGCCTTCGGATCGCATCCGATCTGAAGCACTTTGTATCCGCGCTGCGCAAGGGCAGCTGAGACATTCGTGACTGTCGTGGTTTTGCCGATCCCGCCTTTGCCTTAAAACGCGATTT
>JAUNJS010000604.1 GCA_030533125.1 Eubacteriales bacterium
GTTTTTATTTACGGCAACTTTTCATACACGGCAGGTTTTCATTCACTGCGGTTCTGATTCTCAGCAGCCGCGGAACCGGCGGCGCATCGGAGCCCGCCGGCAGGGGGCGCTATGTTTGGGTATATAATGATTCATGAGCCGGAGCTGCGGATGCGGGAAATCGCCCTGTACCGCAGCTATTATTGCGGTCTCTGCGAGGATCTGCTCGAGGGATACGGCCGGATGGGCCAGCTGACGCTCAATTACGACACCGCCTTGCTGGGTTTCCTTCTCACCTCTCTGTACGAGCCCGCCGACGCGCGCTCGACCGAGACGGTCTGCCTGACGCATCCTTTCAAAAAGCACCCGATGCGGAGGAATCTCTATACGAGGTATGCGGCGGACCTGACGATCCTGCTCGCCCGCCACGCGGGCGCGGACGACTGGAATGACGAACACCGGCCGAAGGGACTGCTGGCAGGCGCGGCGCTGTCCGGCGCCTTCAAAAAGGCCTCGAAAGCCCTGCCGGAGAAGTCCGGACAGATCTCCCTCCATCTCAGACGCCTCCATACGCTGGAACAGACCGCGCGGAAAACGGGCAGGATGCCCTCCCCCGACAAGGCGGCCGCCTGTTTCGGAGACCTGATGGCGGAGCTTTTCGCGTACCGGAAGGACGCCTGGGAGGAGCCCCTGCGGGCGATGGGATTTTATCTGGGGAAATACATTTATCTGCTGGACGCCTACGAGGATCTTGAAAAAGATAAAAAAACGGGAAGCTTTAATCCTCTGGTCCCCGTCGAGGCCCGTATGACGGGAAAAGACGATAGTCCCTCCTTCGATTTTGACAGCTTCGTGCGCTCCCTTCTCACCATGCAGATGGCCTCCTGCTGCCGCGCGTTTGAAACATTGCCCATCGTGGAAAATATTGATATACTTCGGAATATACTCTACGCAGGCGTCTGGATCAAATACGAACAGATCCGCGAAAAGCGGAATCCGTCTCCGGCACCTGAAGCCCTCGAGACCGCTCCGGAGGATTCCGCGCAGGATTCCGCGGACGGACGCCAAAAGGAAGGATAAAAGCTACTATGTCTGATCCCTATAAGATCCTCGGCATCTCCCGTGACGCCACCGATGATGAGGTCAAAAAAGCGTACCGGCAGCTGAGCCGCAAATATCATCCGGATGCCAATGTCAACAATCCGAACAAGGACAAGGCGGAGGAAATGTTCAAGCTTGTGCAGCAAGCCTACCAGCAGGTCATGTATGAGAGGCAGCATCCTTACGCCAGTTCCGGCTATGGCACCGGCTCCGGCTCTTATGGCGGCGCCGGCACGTCCGGGCAGCAGCAGGGCTACGGCCCCCGCCCCGGCGCGGGACGCCCCGGCGGCAGCAGCCAGACCTGGCAGGACGAAAACGGGACGACTTACACCTACTACGGGAACTACCAGGACTTCTCGGATTTCTGGAACGAATTTTTCGGAGCCTACGGTTTCGGAACCCAGACGCCGCCCCGCGATGAAAGCGAGGAGGCGATCCACCTGCGGGCAGCCGCGAGCTACATCAACCACGGTATGTTCCAGGAGGCCCTCAATGTCCTCGATGCCATGGAGGAGCGCAGCGCCCAGTGGTACTACTACAGCGCCGCGGCCAACAGCGGCATCGGGAATGATTCCGTCGCCCTCGAACACGCGCAGCGCGCCGCGGCCATGGAACCGGATAATCAGATTTACCAGAGCATGCTCTCCCAGCTCCAGTCCGGCAGCCGCTGGTACACAGCCCGCAGCCAGACGTACGGCAGCCCCGTTTCCGGCGGCAGCCAATGCGCCCGTATGTGCATGACCTACCTTTGCTTCACCACCAT
>JAUNJS010000605.1 GCA_030533125.1 Eubacteriales bacterium
GCTATCCTAAGCAGCTGTCCGAATGCGGAAAAGCGCGCGGAAAATCGTTCCGGGGGATAAAGCGGAACCCGGAGAATCATTCCATATGATCACATAAAAACAGCCCCCGCGGAGCCATGCCGGCTCTGCGGGGGCTGTTTTTGTACTTCAAAGTATTTTATTTTATCGAAATACTCTTCATTTACCCGCGGGGGGCCGTTTTGTTCAGATGGCACAGCCTGTACAAGCAAACGGTTGTGATAAATGGCGAGTAAAACCTGTTTTTACATTTCTCCGGATTGTACTATTCTAAATACATATAAATGACTGATCTATACGTATAGAAAATGCAGCTACCCAAACAGTGTAATGAAAATGCCCGCAAGCTGTTTCCGCTTCCGGAGGCCGTAAGGATGAAGGATACAGCTGCGGGCGAGACATGAAAGGAGAATATGAAATGAGTCAGATGACAATAGCGCTGTTGATCCTAGCCGGCATCATAATACTTTTCATTCTTGAGCCCGTGCCGCTGGTAGTCACAGCAATTGCCGCATCCCTGTTGTACGCGTTCACCGGCCTGATCGAGAATAAGGACGTATTCGCAAGCTACAACACCAACACAATCGTTTTGATGATCGCGATGATGATCATCGGCGCGTCGATGTTCCACTCAGGATTGAGTGAACTGATCGGTGTCAAGATGTCCAAGTATATCGGAAACAGCGAGTCCAAGGCCATCCTGGTCACCATGATCGCTGCCTGCGCACTCAGCTCTGTCTGCACCAACATCGGCGTTATGACGGCACTTGCTCCGCTCGTAACCGCCATGTGCCTTTCCGCGGATATCGCGCCTTCAAAGGTGCTTCTTTCCCTGCTTTTCGGCGCACAGCTCGGCGGTTTCAACACCCTGGTCGGCGTGCCCTCGAACGTTCTGGCAAACAGCCTGCTGGAAGGTGCCGGATACGAAGGCTTTGGCCTTTTCTCCATCACTCCTTTCGGTATTGTCTGCTGCATCGCCGGCGCTCTGTATTTTGCCTTCGTCGGCCGCAGGTTCCTGCGCGATACCGGCCATATTCCGGAGTTCGCCCAGACCGACCGCAAGCCCCTTGACAAGCGCAAAGCTACAATTTCTATTGTAACCCTGTTCTGCGTGCTGGTCATGATCGCGATCAACCCCAGCTGGATGCCCACGCACTTCGCGGCCACCATCGGTGCTCTCGTGATCGTAGGAACCAAGTGTATGACCGTCAAGGAAGCGGCCGCGGCCGTTGACTGGAACTGCGCGTTCCTGATGGGCTCCCTGACTGCGATGTCCGCCGGTCTGCAGAACAGCGGCGTCGCTGATGCCATCGCTGACAGGATCCTTGTTATCCTTGGCGGCAACCCGAGCCCTTTCCTGATCACCACGGTATCCTTCTTCACGATCGGTATCCTGACGCAGTTCATCTCGAACACGGCTGCGATCACGCTGTTCATGCCCATCCTCATCTCCGTCGGTGAGGCGATCGGCGTCAGCGTCTATCCGATCGCCATGGTTGTGACCCTGGCAGGTGCCGCTTCCTATGCGACTCCTTTCGCGGCTCCTCAGAACATGCTGGCAACAGGCTGGACAAACTACAAGTTCATGGATTTCGTCAAGATCGGTGTTCCGATGGTCCTGATCACCTACGTTATCACGGCAGCGTTGATCCCGATCTTCCTGCCTTACTGATGCCTTACGGATATGACAGGAAACTGGGAACAGATATTTGAACGATGAAATCCTGTGACGGATCAGATCCCGCGACAGGGTGAGACTCTCCCTGCCGCGGGACGCACGGAAAAACCTGGATTCGTTTTATGGAAAAAACCGGGATTCGATTC
>JAUNJS010000222.1 GCA_030533125.1 Eubacteriales bacterium
AGGCGCCCGGTATGGCTGCGGATGAAAGACGCCTGTGATTACACAGGAAAGACGTCCGGTTTAGCTGCGGATGAGTGACGCCTGTGATTTCACAGAGAGCTGCCATGCCGGGGCTCCCCGGCTCCGCCGGCGCATAAAGCCCTGCGGATTGCTCCGCGCCTGCGCGGTGTCCGTGTGCAGCAGACAGATTGCTTCGCGGTATGCCTGCACTTACCGGGAAAATCCGGTCCCGTCATGAAAACGAAAAGCAAAAAATATGCCAACATCCGGAGAGACTGCAGGGGGAGTTTCTATTAAATTTCGTTTTGTGCCATTTACATATTTTTAAGAATTGATGTTCCTCGCACGCGTCCTGTTTTTTGTTAAAAACAGACAATTTGTGCCCGTTATTTCCTGTCTGTCATGTCAAATCAGACATTTTTATTAACAAAATGCTCCAATTCTGAAGCGATCATTTTTGAAACGCTTCAGAATTGGAGCATTAATCTGCATCCTTTATATTAGGAAGATTTATAGAGATATTTATGCGGCAGCGGAAAGGGAGCGGGACACATACGGTGGATTCCGCTGTGTGATCCTGTTGTTTTCAGGACGCTGCTTCTTTACGGCTGCCGCATTACGGGAGGATGTTTCCTTCGCTGCTTTCTTTTTCCTCCTTTAGATATGCCTGCCGCTTCCTGACATACGTCGGCATGCTCATGCCCAGATATTCCGCGGCTTTTCGTACGCTGTGGAACATGTCGTAAGCGGAGAGGATCATTGTTTTTTCCACGACTTCCAGATAGGCCTTCATGGACCCGACTTCATGTACCAGACCGATCAGCTGATCAGGATCAGGAGTGCGGGACACCGTTTTCTGAATGGCGGTCTCCGTGTGTTTTTTCTGCGCGGATTCCATCTTGACGGGAAGATCGGACATCACGATCTCCAGACCGTCACATACCGCGTAGGCTCCCTTGATGACATTGTCAAGCTCGCGGACATTTCCGCCCCAGGAATAGGCGCAGAGCGTGTGCATGACCTCCTTGGAGATCACGACATTCCTCTTATACTCCTGATTCAGTTTGTCCATGTAATAGCTCACAAGCAGCGGGATATCCTCCCGCCTCTCCCGCAGGGGAGGCAGATTTATATTGATCACGTTCAGACGATAGTAGAGATCCTCCCGGAAAGTCCCTTCGCGGATCATCTGCTCCAGGTTTTTTCGCGTCGCGGAGATCACACGGATGTCAACAGGCACCGGTGAACTGCCGCCCACCGTATCGACTTCCCGCTCCTGCAGGACGCGCAGAAGTTTCGCCTGCATCACCAGCGGCATATCCCCGATCTCGTCCAGAAAGATCGTGCCGCCGTCTGCCTGAATGAATTTTCCCTTCCGTCCGCCCTTTTTCGCCCCCGTAAAAGCTCCTTCTTCATAGCCGAAGAGTTCCGATTCCAGAAGTTCGCTCGGAATCGCCGCGCAGTTGACGCTCACAAACGGACGATGGGCGCGGTCTCCTGTATAGTGGATCGCCCTGGCAAACACTTCTTTTCCCGTGCCGCTCTCTCCTGTGATCAGCACAGAAAAATCTGTTCTCGAGGCCTGGACCGCGAGCCGTTTCTTTTCCTGAATGATATCGCTCTTCCCGATGATATCGTTAAAACCGGGTCTCGACTCGTTAAACTGCGCGTACTGTTCCCGCAGAAACTCCAGCTCATTATATTCCTTGAGCATACGCTTGGCGGACTGTACGGACTGTTCCCGGAAATGAACCTGCGCGACGCCGCCGATTACATTTCCCCTGGAATCCTTGACAAATGTCCGGCTGACCAGCACGAAGTCATTTTTAGCGTCCCGCACATATCCCGGTACAAATTTGTGCAGCGCAAGATCCTCCCGGAACTGATATTTCATGATGTCCGGCATTTTGCTGTTCGGAATTACATCCGTAATCGGCTTTCCGATAATCTCTTCCCTGGGTTTTCCCAGAAATCTGCTGTAAAGCTCATTGATGTCTGTGACGATGGCGTGGTTGTCAACGACGATAAATCCGTCATCCGACAGGCGCAGAATTTCGTCAAATATCCTCTTGTAAAATTCGGTTTTTCTCAAACAATACCTCCATCTTATGGTACCTGAACGTACTTTGAACTGGATACTGTTTTTCCGTTTGCTTATAGGAGTCATCTTACTTCTCTCATAATAAAATGAAAAGCAAAAACCGTGCCATAGTTGCGCGCCGTCGCTGCTGATCATAGCTGCAGGCCGTCGCCGCGGGACCGATGCGTCCGCTCCGCGTACCTGCACTGCTCTGGTTTAATCACAGCATTTAATCCCGGAAACACCGTGAAAGGGAGATAAACACTATATAAAAACAGAAAAGAAAGTTGAATGCCGGAATCCCGGGACCGTCCCGGGCGGGAGATAAACACTTTATAAAAACAGAAAAGAAAGCCCTCGACTTTTTACGGCCGGGAGCTGTGTAAAAAAGGCTGCATTGTCTTCATTCAGCCGAAGAGACGTTTCGGATTGTGCCTGAGCATCAGTTCGATCTCCTCCGCGCTTATTCCTCTATTGTAAAGCTTCGGGAGGAAGGATTCAAAGAGATGGGCGTATCCATAACCTCCGCCCGCTCTGAGATCCTGCACTCTGCAGATATCCAGTGACAGCATGAGCCGGGAAAGATATCCCCATTCCTTCACCTGACATACAACTTCCGCGCGGTAATCGTCTCCGTCCCCGACTGATTTGCCTATCATGTCAAGGCCGATATATACACCCGTTCCCAGCAGTTTTTTCAGGGGGTCATCATCCGGGAAGAATTCGATATGGCCGATCACGATCTTTTCAGGAGGGATCCCATGCGAGATAAGGTACTCTGCCTGAGGAATCTGCTGGCTTCCGCGGCTCGGATGCGTAGAAACCACAGCCCCGGTCTTCCGGGCAGCGATGCACATCGCCTCCCATGCTTTCAGTTCCAGTTCTCCCGGGCCGTCACAGCACCATGCGATCTCACCGATCACGCCGGCCCTGCTTCCGGTGTTCCCGATCCCTGTCGTGAGATCCCTGACCGCTCCGGCCGCGATTTCCTCTACAGAGGCATTTTCTATATACTTCCCGAGATACTGTTCCAGATAATAGCCGGTCGACAGGATGATATTGATCCCGGTCTCTTCAGAAAGCCTTCTGACATGCTCCGGAGCCCTGCCCATAGACTGGTTGGTCATGTCAACGATATTCCGGACTCCGTACTGATAGGCCTGTTTCAGATCGCGGCACAGTAATTCATACGACCCCGTACCGATGTCGCCGGGCGTCAGATCGATGGACATATGCTCATGCACCAGCGTGAATCCATCCTGCAGTTTCATATGCTTTTTCCCTGTATCCCCTGATTCCGTAAACCGATGTTTCGTCCTGCATCATAGCATATTCGCAGGCGGGTTGTAAAATATGCCGGATATTGTTGTGATAAAAATTGTATAATTGTATGCAATACCTATTGACGTTTCTGAAAGAAGGTATATAATCTCATTTATGAAGCAAAGGCGCTGCCGGGAAGGATCCCGCGGCGCCTTTCTTTATCCCGGGAATAATCATTTTTTTTATGGAACAGTTGTTTTTTCGAGTATTAGGTGTGGGCAAGGGCGTCCGGATCGTTCAGGATCCGGACGTTTTTTCTGTCAGAGGATGTTTTATCGAGGGCGTTTCTTAAAAAACAGTTTTCTCTGTCATAATTGTTCTTTGTGTCAGAGGTTGTTTTTATCGGGGGCGTACCTTCGAATAATCGATTCTTCCGGAAGGCGGACACACCGTTTGCAGACGAGGGAGGAGAGTTATGGAATACAATGTTTCAACTGTCATATGGGTCCTGGTGGCGACAGCGCTGATCTATTTTATGCAGGCCGGCTTCGCGCTCTGTGAGGCGGGTCTGACCAGGGCAAAGAATACAGGCAACATTCTGATGAAGAACCTGATGGATTTCTGTATCGGGACACCATGCTACTGGCTCGTGGGATTCGGGCTGATGTTCGGTAGCACGGCTCCGATGATCGGCAGGCTGGACCCGATGATCCGCGGGCTCTACGGGGCGGAAAATACGGTGGTGCCGCAGACGATGCCGCTCTGGTGCTATGTGATCTTCCAGACAGTGTTCTGCGCGACTGCGGCGACGATCGTCTCCGGTTCTATGGCGGAGCGGACGAATTTCAAGGCGTACTGTCTGTATTCCGCAGCGATTTCGCTTCTCGTGTATCCGATCGGCGGGCACTGGGCCTGGGGCGGCGGCTGGCTGTCCGGGCTGGGCTTCCACGACTTCGCGGGAAGCGCGGTGGTGCACAATGTGGGCGGCGTGATCGCCTGTCTCGGAGCCTGGATGCTGGGTCCCCGAATCGGAAAATATGACCGGGAGGGGAAGGTACGGGCGATTCCGGGACACAACATGATCGCGGTGGCGCTGGGTGTATTTATCCTCTGGTTCTGCTGGTTCGGTTTCAACGGCGGCTCCACGGCGGCCATGGCGGACGGCGCGGACGCGTTCCACGCCTCCCTGGCGTTCATGAACACGAACCTCGCGGCCGCGGTGGCAACCGTCGTGACTATGATCTTCACCTGGATCCGTTACGGCAAGCCCGATGTATCGATGACGCTCAACGCCTCCCTGGCCGGTCTTGTCGCCATCACGGCCGGCTGTGACTGCGTAACTCCGTTCGGCGCCTTTATCATCGGCATCGTGGCCGGTATTCTGGTCGTGCTTTCGGTGGAATTTTTTGACAACGTCGCGAAGATCGACGATCCTGTCGGCGCGGTCTCCGTGCACATGGCAAACGGCATCTGGGGAACCCTCGCGGTTGGCCTTTTCTCAAACGGCGAAGACGGCGTCATGAACGGGCTTTTTTACGGCGGCGGCGCGAAGCTCCTGGGGATCCAGGCGGCAGGCATTGCGGCGATCGACGCCTACGTCCTGGTCGTTATGTTCATTGTCTTTAAGCTGATCGACCGGTTCGTCGGTCTGCGTGTTCCGGCACAGGTGGAGATCGACGGTCTGGATCTGCATGAACACGGCCTCGCCAGCGCCTACTCCGGCTTCGCGATCAGCGATGTCAGCAATATGGTGATGGACGTCAACGAGAACACAGACCTCGGAGAGGGGGACTATAGCAAGGCTTCCGCGGCGCAGATCGGCGCTGCGGTGAAGGTCGTGGACAGCACAGGAAGAACAGGCGGTGTCTCCGCGGCGGCGGGAAGCGCGTTTACAGCGACGGAAACCGGCGCAGGAAGCGCGGGCGCGGCGGTCACGGTGGATGCGGTTGCTGCCGGCGCAATCCCCGACACGGGTATGTACCGCGTTTCCATCATCTGCAGGCTGAGCAAGTTTGACGAGCTCAAGCAGAGACTGAATGAACTTGGCGTGACCGGCATGACGATGACGCAGGTCATGGGCTGCGGCATCCAGAAGGGTTCTACAGAGCGCTACAGAGGCGCAGTCGTCGATTCCACCCTCCTTCCAAAGGTTAAGGTCGAGGTCGTCGTCTCGAAGATTCCGGTGGCGACTGTCATCGAGGCCGCGAAGAAGGCGCTTTACACGGGGCATATCGGAGACGGCAAGATCTTTGTCTACAATGTCATGCAGGTCGTGAAAGTACGCACGGGCGAGGAAAACTATGCCGCCCTGCAGGATGTGGAATAAGAAAAGCCGGAA
>JAUNJS010000223.1 GCA_030533125.1 Eubacteriales bacterium
AATACGGGCACATTGCTGAACGGAGCAGGGGCTCATCGCTAAATGGCGGTGGGCCTTTTCTGGTTGGTGGAAATTGCGGTGGAAGTGTGGTAGGGTTGAGGTACAAATCGGTATGTGCCGGGCCTGGTCGAAGACCTGGCAGGTTCGTTTGGTGAAGACGCCACTTCCCTGATCCTTGACTTATGTTCCTACATGCTTTCCAGAGAAAGCGCAGTAATGCAGCATGTCCCGTAACAGCATGGAAAGACATCAAAGTGGTCTGAGCAGAAGAACGCAGGCTCTTTACTTTCGGGCGAAGAGCTGTTTGTTTAACAGAGATTATTTTGCGCCCTTTGGTGCACAGTTATTTGCTTATGAGGACGAAGTGCCTGAAGCAGTCTTTGAGATTTTCAAATAGAATAATAAGGAACTCTTTGATTTTGATGACTAAAGGCTCAATACTAAGATCAGGGAGATTGTTTAAAAAACCATGGAAACTGGTCTGGATAAAGCCCTTAAAAAGAGCTGTATCCACGATCAAAACGACGCAGATTTCCTTATAGGATCCCCGAAGTATGTCCCCCTCCCGGATACGGTGTTTGGCATCTCGACCTTTTCACAGTATTCCTCTCTGAAAAACAGCGGCAGGATCTCCTCCAGGAGCCTGCCCGGATCGTGAGCGTGTGTCCTGTGCAGGTCAGATGATATAGTACCAGGTGTCATCCGCCCGGGAATCCCTCGGATTCGTGAAACTCATGTCTTCGCCGTGGAGCTCGATGTCTTCATCTCCGTTATGGATGATGAGCTCCTGGGTCTTGACACTGATCCGGGTGCCGGGCTTCACGGAACTGGTAATGAAGACGTTGGAGCCGATGACAGAGCCTTTGCCGATCGTGGTCTCTCCGCCCAGAATCGAAGCGCCGGCGTAGATCGTGACGTTGTCCTCGATCGTGGGATGGCGCTTGGCACCTTTAAGCCGCTGACCGCCGCGGGTCGAAAGAGCGCCGATGGTGACACCCTGATAAATCTTCACATGCTTTCCGATAATGGACGTTTCACCGACAACGATGCCCGTACCGTGGTCCATAAAGAAATACTCGCCGATGGTCGCGCCGGGGTGGATGTCAATCCCTGTCTTCGAATGGGCGTATTCCGTCATTATACGCGGAATCAGCGGGACACCGAGCAGGAAGAGCTCGTGGGCAAGGCGATTGACGGTGCTCGCCAGAAGGCCAGGGTAGCACAGGACAATCTCATCAATACTGAAAGCCGCAGGATCCCCTTCGTAGGAAGCCTGCATGTCCGTGTTTACCAGCGCTCGGATATGTGGGATCTTCTCCAGGAAATCAATCGCCAGCTCCTCCGCTGACATACGCAGCTCAAACTCCGTCTCCGCCGCATATTCGTCCTTGAACCTGAGGGCGATTGCGATCTGCTTCTGCAGGTTATAGATGACGTCCTCAATCACTACCGCAATCCGCTTGTCATAGTTGTAACTGCGGTAATTTTTCGGCCGGTAATAACCCGGAAACAGGATGCTCAGCAGCTTGTTGACAATGTCAATGACCGCGGCGTTGTCCGGCTGGTTGAAGACATTCATGTTGTCAATGTCACGCCCGCCCTGATAATCCTCCAGAATACGGTTCGTCACGTTCTGGATCCTGTTGCTGATATCTTTCCTCATTGATCTGCTCTCCCCTGATAGCGTCCGCAAAGACGGATATGACTGCATATCCGGTCTTGCGGACATTTTAAACCTCGTTAGTCTTTGCCGCTTTTTCAGGCGTACATCCGAATGACATCTTCCAGGGTGTGACCGTTCCTGATAGAGCGCAGCATTTCAACAGCAGGGTTGGTGCGGCGCTCCCAGCGCTCATAAAGGGGGTCGAGCATTCGCTCTTCATTCAAAGCGCGTTCTGTGAGGCCGGCTCTCGCAAGATCAAGGATCTGCTTCACGAGGTCATGGAGGGCGCCGGGATCAACGAAGGGGGGCATTTCGCCGCGCACAAAAAGTTTTCGAAGCTCACTGGCTGTGTAACCGTGGTGGAAGAGGACAGTATCCTCTTCCAGCAGGCGGTCGAGTTCGGACAGCTTCTGCTGTAGGCCAAAGTGGAAGGCAGCAACGCACATCACGTCACGGATCGGCTGGCAGCAGCAGCTCCTGAATTCAATGGTTCCGCGGTAGGTCAGGTCTTCAAATTTAAAAGTGCGCAGATATTTCAGATCGCCGATCTCCGGCGCAAAGCGGATCTCCTTATATTCTTCTTTTTCCGTGTCATAGTATTCGCCGCAAATCTCTTTTTCCCGCAGATACTGTAGGATCGGGACGGGCTCAAAATTGATGTATCTGCTGCCGCGCTCCACACAATAGATGCTTGTGGACTCAATGTAATCCAGTAACTCTTCTTCGGAGTAAAAATCCACCTCATACATTCCTACATTGTGAGGATTGATCCCGTGTGTGCTGTTTTCCCAGAACATATCTCTTGCGCAGACCAGCTGTTCCATCTCTCCCAGCAGCACGGAATTGGAGAAAAGAAGGGCTTTGACCGGCTCAACTCTGGAAAAAGCACGGAGTACGGTCAGCAGTTCGTCCTCATTTACATCCAGCTGAACCTGTGAGGCGCTGGAAAAAGTCCCATATGCGGGATATGGATGGAAGTGCATCGGAACGCGGGTGTACTTCGGATAGGAATGAAGATGGTGAAAGAGCATGCGATAACGCCCGTTCGGGATCGGCACATTGTGGTTATAGTACCGGTATGGATTGACCCCCATACCCGTCAGGGTATAGTGGTGTGCGCCAAGCTTTTCCTGAAGAAAGTCATAATACATGAAAAACCGCCGCTGCGCGTCGTTCAGGTCGGAAACCTTGCCGAGAGAAAGTTCCAGATTGTTGTAGGAACAGTCAAAGGAAAGGCTGTCACCTGTCTTCGGATCCACGGTCAGGTATACGTTTCCCTCATCGTCGCGCGCTTCCGGGACAAAGCCGAAATGTCCGGAAAAATCCCGCTCAATCCCATGCACGATCTCGAAGTCGACCGGCTTTTTGTCGAGATTGAGGATTGGCATTTCCACTTCAATACCGGCATACCGCTCACGGGGGCGGCGCGTCGGATCAATGTATTTTTCTTTCAGCTTTGCGCGGATCTCACTGTCTTTCATATCAAAATTCCTCCGGGACCATGTTTTCCGGTTACCTGCCGCCTGCAGGAAGACATATGTGTAACAAAGGCCTGCTGTTGCCTGTTCATCCTGTCTGCTGCCCGGTCACCCGTCTGCAGGCAGATATACGCGTAATAGAAGGCAAGCCGTTCATCCTGCCCGCTGTTCAGTCGCCCGCCTACAGACAGGCATAAGCAAGATACAGATTCTTCAGGTCTTCTTCGTTGGGGACATATTCGAAAGCGTGCGGGCTTCCTTCATAAACCAGAGCGCCGTCTTGAAACGCGCAGAGCCGGAACAGAGGAAAAGGCTTCCATTCTTCATCTGAAAGCGGTTCCGTTGCGACCAGCACACTCCCGTCCCTTTTCAAAAAGCTGAGAGTCCCCCTGCAGTTGGTGTGTACATATAAATATTCCCCGTCAAAGACGATCAGGTTCAGCTTATTTCCTGCGGAAAGGCCCGTGATGACCGAGTCAAAAAAGCGCAGGCGCTCCTTCCCGGTCAGCTCCCTCCTCCGCTCCTGCTCGAGGCGATTGATCCCGTCGACCATATACAGCAGGATCCGCTCGCTGTCCGTCTCTCCGTTCTGGAGCTTCAAGAAGCGGTTTAGTTCCGGCGCCTGGAAAACAGTTCCGTTGTGGATGAGCGTGATCTGCCTGCCGTTCGCAGTCCGTTCGGAAAACGGATGGCAGTTGGCGTACTCCACATTTCCCACGGTGGCATAGCGGATGTGTGCCATAGCGCAGGAGGTACAGACTTCCGTCTGCAGCATGGCCCTGAAAAGAGGACTCCTTGCTGCTGTTCCCGGCTCTTTGATCAGCGACACGCATTTCCGGTTCCCGCCGCATGCAGAACCACTTCCTTCAAACGAGGCATAGCCCCAACCGTTCGGATGTCGGACGCTGCGCAGGCCGAATGTCTGCAGGTATTGATTCAGTATTATACGATGATCGCTTGAGATTCCCAGTAATTCGCACATTTGTTCACGATCCTTTCCGCATAGCGCTCGCTGTGATTGAGTATTTTGCGCCGTTCATACTGGATCAGACAAAGAATCCGGGGATCCTGCCATGTTTCGTAGAATCGATCCATCTGTGCCAGAAAGTTCAGAGCCGCATTTCTTACCGGCAGCAGATTATATTTCGGATCTTCAATCCAGATGCCTTCCTCATCTAAAAGGGCTGCTCTCTGCATGTTCCGCACCGCGCGGTGCTGCGCATCCGCGTCAAAGCACACCGGATCCTGTACGGCCCACATCATAAGCAGCAGATGCAGGAAATCAATATCCTCTTTACAGATGCCGTCCTCTGCAAGCGGATTGATATCCAGCATCCGAAGTTCAATGTGGCTGATGCCCGCGCGCAGGTTTTCGAGCGTGTTGGCGCCCTTCGGTTTCAGGCGCACCGGGAGATATAGTTCCCAGGCACTATACAGCTTTCCTTCGTCTACCAGAGACTGGATACTGTCGATGTAAGCATCAAGATTTGTATAATCAAGCGTCGGAATGAAATTGTTCCAGTACCCATGCCTGCTGCATCGGAGGGAGGCATATCCCTTCTCCTTCTTACCCCGGCTGCTCTCAAAGGCCGATACGGGACTTGCCGCCGTAAGATATGTGATGAGCCACGCGTATTTCATAGTGTTGGCGGCGAGCTTCAGGTAAATACTGTCGGAAAAGCTTCCTGAGGAATTCCCGTTTCGTTTTTTGAACGATCCGGTTCCGGCGTCTGTGCTCCGGCTGAAAGAGCCTGCTCCCGCAGCGTTTCGATCACTGTCTGTCCCGGAGATACCATACATACCGTCCCCGGCATCAAGTATCCCGGAAATGGCATCCAACGCCCCCTGTGTAAAGGAAAAATTAAAGTGGATGCCGCACAAAAGCATTTTAGAAATGCCATATTTCTCCCGCAGGTATTTGCGATATTCTTTCTTTTCTTTTTCCAGCCCCTCAAACTGCGCGACCCGGATCTTCCGGACGTTGTATCCGGCAGGAGGATTTGAGTGGTTCCAGAGAATCTCGTCCTGCTGCGCCAGGACGTTTTTCACCCGTCCGTTCAACTCATGCAAAACATCAAAAAGCTCACCGGTGTCCTGACAGACCGGTGTAATAATCTCAGTCTGTGCCTCGCAGAAATCCCTTGAGATGTTTGGATCCGAGCCAAAGGGATGGTCACTGACGGATGGAAGCAGTGAATATTTATTCAGGCGCAGGCTTTCTTTTTCAAGGCCGAACCGGCCTTCAGACAGATATTTCTGTAATTCCCGTTTCATAATAATACAATCCTCCCTTCCCGCAGATCTCAGTTCCGGAAAACATGGATTTGCGTCCCGACAAACCAGGGTTTTTCCTGCAGGCAATAAAAAAGCCGGGATCTGATAAATCCCGGACAGAAAAAGGCGTTTTAAATACAGCGCAAGACAGCTGGATTATTTCGAGGCGCACATTTTGAACATGACAGCACTCCGGCCTTTTCATTGTTCGGGAGTCTTACGGACACCGACACATAAAGCCATTCATGGAGC
>JAUNJS010000606.1 GCA_030533125.1 Eubacteriales bacterium
CGCGCGGCACTATTTTGCCTATAAAAAAAGCCTGTTGCCGATGGTCCTGGAGGCATACCGTTCCCTCGCTGAAGAGAACGACATCATCGTGATCGAGGGCGCGGGAAGCCCCGCAGAGATCAATCTCAAAAAGGACGATATCGTGAACATGGGCCTTGCGAAGGCGGTCGGCGCGCCGGTCCTTCTCGTGGGCGACATCGACCGCGGCGGCGTGTTTGCCCAGCTTCTGGGTACCCAAATGCTGCTCGACCCCGATGAACAGGCGCTGCTTAAAGGCATGATCATCAACAAATTCCGCGGGGACAAGACCATCCTTGATCCCGGCGTGCAGATGCTGGAGGAGCGCAGCGGCGTCCCCGTTGTGGGCGTCGTCCCTTACATGCAGCTCGACCTGGACGACGAGGACTCCCTCTCGCCGCAGCTGGACCGCACCAACCGCCCCCCTGCGGGGAAGCCGGTCGAGATTGCCGTCATCCGGCTGCCCCACCTGTCCAATTTTACAGACTTCAACGTCTTTGCGAGGATCCCGGAGGCGGATCTGCGCTATGTGTCGCGCCCGGAGGCACTGTGCCGAAAAGTTACCGGTGGCACTGACACAGGTACTGCGGGCATTACTGCGGAGCAGACTGCGACCGATCCAGGTGATACGGCCGACGCAGGTGATACGGTTAGGACTGCGGAACAGTCAGCAGCCATTCCCGGCGTGGATCCTTCAGACAGAACGGCGGGTGAAACAGCGCCCGCGCCCGATCCCGGCGTACCGGACATGATCATCCTGCCGGGAACAAAAAATACCCTTGGCGACCTTCGCTGGCTGAAGGGGAGCGGCATGGCAGCGGCTGTCCGCGAATGCCGACGGCGCGGCAGTGTCATTTTCGGCATCTGCGGCGGTTTCCAGATGCTGGGCCGGACGATCTCCGACCCCTTCGGCACCGAAGAGGGCGGCACCGCGGAGGGCCTCGGATTCCTGGAGGCGGATACTGTTTTTGAAAAAGAGAAAAAAAGGACTCAGGTCTATGGCCGTATCGGTTTACTCCCCGGCGTACTGCAGCCGCTTGAGGGCATGGCGGTCGAGGGCTATGAGATCCATATGGGCCGCACGCAGCCGGAGCCGCCACGGGACAAAATGAGCAGCACTTCTGCAAACGGCTCCTGTGCGGACAGCTCCTGTGAAAAGGAAGGCGCAGAAGAAGCGCCGCAGCCATTCTCTGTCGTCACGGACCGAGTTTCCGGAAACGCCGCGCCGGACGGACTGGCCGCGGAGAACATCTACGGCACCTATGTGCACGGCATTTTTGACGCGCCGGGCATTGCCAGGGGCTGTGTGCGCGCGCTAGCCGGGAGAAAAGGGATCGCTCTTTACGCCGAAGGATCTGTTGGAACCGAGACGCCCGGAATTATGAAAATAAAAGACCCCGGAGAAGCGCGGAAATCCGCAGCTTTTTCCGGAACAGGACAGGAATCAGGACTCATTTCGGAGATGGGTCCGCAGGCATATAAGGAAACACAGTATGATCTTCTGGCGGACACACTGCGCCGCCACCTTGATATGAAAAAAATCTATGAGATTCTGGAAAGCATGGCGTGACGTGCCGCATGAAGAGCAGTGGTTTTGTATATTTTTGCCACACAAATCAAACGGAATACCAATATAATTACAAAAACAAGATCGTGGAACATGCCATAATCTGAATGAAATCTGGATGGGAATGGTAGATTTCTGTTTACATTTGCAGTAACCGTGAACAGAGACAAGGGGAATGGGTACACTGTCCCGGAGGTAATGACGCAGTGGGGAAGAACCATATTTTTAAATACATTTCC
>JAUNJS010000224.1:0-3686 GCA_030533125.1 Eubacteriales bacterium
GAGGTCAGGAAGGAACGGCTGAATACGGAACTCAAAATGGCAAGCCGGATTCAGGAGGGCACACTGCCGCGTGTCTTTCCGCCGTTTCCGGACAGAACGGAATTCGACCTCTATGCCTCGATGGATCCGGCCAGGGAAGTCGGCGGTGATTTTTATGATTTCTATCTGATCGATGAAGACCACCTCTGCCTGGTGATCGCGGACGTCAGCGGAAAGGGAATCCCCGCGGCGCTCTTCATGATGATTTCCAAGGTTATCGTAGAGAGCTGCGCGAGGCTCGGGAATTCTGCGTCGGAGATCCTCGCCCGGACAAACGAGGCGGTCTGCGCCCATAACCAGGAGGATATGTTTGTCACGATCTGGGTGGGAATCCTGGAGATCAGCACGGGAAAAATTTCCGCGGCCAACGCCGGGCATGAATATCCGGCGGTTCAGAAAGACGGAACCTTTACCATCCTGAAGGACCGGCACGGCTTCGTGATCGGCGGGCTGGACGGCGTGAAATACAGGGAATACGAGATTGCGCTGAACCCGGGGGACAAGCTGTTCGTGTATACGGACGGCGTGCCGGAGGCCACCGACAAGGACAACAACATGTTCGGGACGGAGAGGATGCTCGCGGCACTGAACAGCAGCGCGGACGCGCCGCCCGAGCGGATCCTGCAGCAGATGCGCGCCGCCGTGAATGACTTCGCGGGCGACGCGGAACAGTTTGACGATATGACGATGCTCTGTCTGGAGTACCGCGGATGAAAGAGCGGGGAATGAACTGCCCCGTTGCGCGGAAGACGCTGCCGGAACCGGATCCCCTCCCGGCGAAGGGGTTGACGGGGAATGAACTGCCCCGCTGCGCGGAAGACGCTGCCGGAACCGGATCCCTTCCCGGCGAAGGATTCGACGGGGAATGAACTGCCCTTCTGTGCGGAAGACGCTGCCCCTGCGCGTTTTTTCTCGGCGTCCGACACAGTTTTTTCTCTGTAAAATACGGAGAAAAACATGTATAATCATGTATAATGTATGGGAGCGGATTCGTGAAGGATTCTGTGGATGACAATCCTTGAAAAGGCTGCAGGAGCATTCCCTTTCACGAAAACCCCGGGCAATGTGTATTTTTCATAAGGAGGAGAAAAATGTTACGTATCGGAATGCTCACCAGCGGCGGTGACTGTCAGGCCCTCAACGCGGCCATGCGCGGCGTCTACAAGGCGGTTACCATAAACGCGAAGGAACCGGTGGAGTTCTACGGGTTCGAGGACGGCTACAGGGGCATGATCTACAGCAAGTTCAGGATTCTGGACGGCCGTGATTTCAAGGGCATCCTGACCCGCGGCGGCACGATCCTCGGGACGAGCCGCTGCCCGTTCAAGACGATCCGCGTCCCGGACGAGAACGGTGTCGACAAAGTCGAGGCGATGAAGCAGACCTATCACAAGCTGCAGCTGGACTGCCTGGTTATGGGCGGGGGCAACGGCTCCACGAAAACCGGGAATCTCCTGAGTGAGGAAGGGCTGAATGTCATCACCCTTCCCAAGACGATTGACAATGATCTGTACGGGACCGACATGACCTTCGGTTTCCACAGCGCGCTGGACATCGCCACAAAATGCATCGACGACATCCACACCACAGCTTCCTCCCACGGACGTGTCTTCATCGTCGAGATCATGGGGCACAAGGTCGGCTGGCTTCCGCTCTATGCCGGCATCGCGGGCGGCGCGGACATCATTCTGCTCCCTGAGATTCCCTATGATATCGACAAAGTCGTCAAGGCGATTGAGGGGAGAGATCAGGGCGGCAGCCGCTTTACCATTCTTGCGGTCGCGGAAGGCGCGATCTCCAAAGAGGACGCGGCGCTCTCCAAAAAAGAATATAAGAAAAAAATGGCCAATTACGAATATCCGTCGGTTTCCTATGAGATCGCGGCCCGCATCCAGGAGGCGACCGGACGCGAAGTGCGCGTGACAGTTCCCGGGCACACCCAGCGCGGCGGCGCGCCGGATGCCTATGACCGCGTCTTCTCCACGCAGGTCGGCGCCGCGGCGGGAAAAATGATCCTGAAAAAGCAGTTCGGCTACATGGTCGCCCTCGTGGACGGCGAAATCACCAAAGTGCCGCTCAGCGAAGTCGCAGGCAAGCTCAAGACGGTCGATCCGAACGCACAGATCATCAAGCAGGCGAAACTCGTCGGCATTTCCTTCGGCGACTGATGCCCGCAGCGGGCGCGTTCCCGGAAGGCGGATGATTCCGCGGAAGCGGTTGACGGATGACGTAAAAACGCTAAAATACAAATACAGGCAGGGTGCCCCGCTGCTGCGGCGCACCCTGTTTTATCCCTTGCACTTTCATGCTTTCGATGGCAAAAAGAGAGTATTCTTATGTCGGAATCTCAGGAATATCTCGCGTTGTATCGCAAATATCGTCCGGTCACCTTTGATGACGTGCGCGGGCGGGACGCGATTGTGCGCACACTGAAGAATCAGATCAGATCGGGGAGAATCGGGCACAGCTACCTGTTCTGCGGAACGCGCGGCACAGGAAAGACGACGATCGCCCGTATTTTCGCGCGGGCCGTAAACTGCGAAAACCAGAAGGACGGCAATCCCTGCGGGGAGTGCCCGACCTGCCGCGCCATCCTGGCGGACGCGAACCTCAATGTGACGGAGCTGGACGCGGCGTCGAACAACAGCGTGGACGACGTACGCGCCATTGTCGAGCAGGTGGAATACTCCCCTACGCAGGGCCGGTACCGGGTCTTTATCATCGACGAGGTGCATATGCTCTCCAACGCGGCGTTTAACGCCCTGCTCAAGACGCTGGAGGAACCGCCCTCTTACGTGATTTTCATCCTTGCGACCACGGAGCCGAACCGGCTCCCCGTGACCATTCTGTCCCGCTGCCAGCGCTACGATTTCGGCAGGCTCCGTCTTGAGGTCATCGAGGGACGCCTTCGGGAGGTGGCGTCGCAGGAGGGACTGGCCGTAGAAGACAGGGCTTTCCATTATCTTGCCGGGGCGGCCGACGGCTCGCTCCGCGACGGGCTGAGCCTGCTCGACCAGTGCAGCGCGTTTAACGACAACGGGGAGGATGCCGCCGCGCGGGATCTTCCCGGGGACACGAATCTCCTCACCTATGAGCGTGTCCTGGAGATCCTCGGCGCTGTCGACACCCGCGTTTTCGGGGACCTCTACGACAGCATCCATACCGGAAATATCTCCGGAGCGCTTGCGGTTCTGGACAGAATCCTGATGCAGGGGCGGGAACTCATGCAGTTTGTGACAGATTTCACATGGTATCTCCGGAATCTCATGCTTTTGAAAGCGTCGGAGGATACAGCCGGCTCCCTGGACCTCTCCGCGGACAGCCTCGCGCGGATGATCAGAGAAGCCCGCATGTCGGACATGGAAGAGATCATGCGCTGCATCCGCGTGTTTTCGGCTCTTCCGGATCTGATCCGCTACTCGCCGAACCGCAGAATCCTGACGGAAATGACCATCATCCGCGCCTGCCGGTCGGCCATGGACGACGGCGCGCAGGATGACGGGGCCTCTCTTCTGGAAAAAATCAAAAACCGTGTCAGGGAGATGGAGACGCAGCTCTATAACAACGAAGTGATGATTGACGCCATGGCCCGGAAAGATCCCGCGGCTTTTTCCTCCGGAGAAGGCTTTTCCGCGTTCGCGGGAGCA
>JAUNJS010000224.1:3786-5638 GCA_030533125.1 Eubacteriales bacterium
CGCGGGAGCAGGCGGAGCGGACCCTGGATCGAAGGGAAAACCCGCGCCCTCCGGAGCGGGAAACACCGCCCGGGAGCAATCCGGCGCGGTACAGGAACTTCCGCCCGCCCTGCCGGACGAAATCCGGGATATCGTCGCCAACTGGTCGAAATATACTGCGGAGATCCCCAAAGGGAGCAGGCACCTTGCCCTGTCGCGGGCGCGGCTGAGTCTCGGAGACCACGGCCAGCTTCTCATTCTTTTTGAAAAAGAATACGGAAATCCATATATGTATCAGCGGAAGGACGATGAGGGAGAGTCCCGGGAACGCGTTGACAACGACCGCCGCGAGCTCCGGAACTACCTGCAGGGGAAGGTCGGAAAAGCCGTGGAAATCGAATACCGGGTACTTGACAGGGGTAAACGTATAACAGACAATTATATAGATTTGCTGTCTCTCGTCGAATCCGGAGCGATCCGGATGGAGGTTGATATCGAGGACGATTGACAGAGATAGGAAAGGAGAACAGGAAAAATGGCAAGAAGAGGCGGATTTGGCGGCGGCATGGGCATGCCCGGCAATATGAACAATCTGATGAAGCAGGCGCAGCGCATGCAGCGCCAGATGGAGGAAAACAAAAAGGCCCTGGAAGAAAAAGAATTCACCGCCACGGCAGGCGGCGGGGCAGTGCAGGTCGTGATGACAGGCGCGCACGAAATGAAATCCATCACGATTGATCCGGACGCTGTGGATCCCGAAGATGTTGAGACCCTGCAGGACATGATTCTCGTCGCGGTCAATGATGTGCTCGGCCAGATCGGCGCGGAGAACGAAAAGCTGATGGGAGGCCTCGGCTTTTAAGAAACGCAGGATCGCCGTATAAGTATATGTGTCAACCGGCGCAGCATTTTTGCGGGAAGCGGGGCAAAATGAAGGTGCAGAGCAGGCTGTCACAGCAGGCTGTGTAACTGAATTCTGCCCTGCGAGGCCGGAGAAAATGACACGCCGGATGGAACTTTATTTGTGTGGCAATCCTTATATCCCCGGCTCCGGCGCACCGGCGCGAAGGCACCGTACACTTGCACTATGTGGTTGTACGGGTTCTACAGGGGCGAAAACGGCGAGGGGATGAACGGGGCGCGCGACGCACAGGCGGCATTGTCCCGAATACCGGAAAACTGCGCATCAGCGCGTTTTCTGATATTTCAATCTGTTATGGATTCGCGCGCCGGGGGGAATTGTTTTGGAACTGTACTCTGGATACATCAACCGGCTGATTGAAGAACTGGCGGGGCTGCCGGGAATCGGCAGCAAATCGGCGCAGCGCCTTGCGTTTCATATTATCGGTATGTCTCCGGCGCGGGTGAACCGCCTGGCGGAGACCATCCGCAGCGCAAAGGAGCATGTGACCTTCTGCAAGGAATGCCAGAACCTCACAGACGAGGAGATCTGCCCGATCTGTAAAAACCTGTCCCGGGACAGGTCTACCATCATGGTAGTCGAAAATCCCCGGGATCTCGCCGCCTATGAGCGCACCGGGCGCTATCAGGGCCTTTATCACGTCCTGCACGGCGCGATTTCTCCCATGCTCGGTGTCGGCCCCGGCGACATCCGGCTCAAAGAACTCATGGAGCGCCTCCGCAGCGAGGAAGTCAAAGAAGTCATTATCGCGACCAATTCTAGCCTGGAGGGAGAAACCACGGCGATGTACATCAGCAAGCTCGTCAAGCCGGCGGGCATCCGCGTCACGCGGATCGCAAGCGGCGTTCCGGTGGGCGGCGACCTTGAAAACATCGACGAGGTCACTCTGTTGCGCGCGCTGGAAGGAAGAACGGAGTTGTAGGAAGGCTGCGCGCACCGGGAGGAAAAACG
>JAUNJS010000607.1 GCA_030533125.1 Eubacteriales bacterium
GTTGAATACTCCAAGGAGCATTACGGTTACGGCCGGATCTCTTGGTTTGACATTCCCGGAAAAGACCCGGATGAGATTCCGAAGGACGTTACCCCTTCCGTGGACGCAGATCCCGGCATTCCTGTCTGGGATACGGAGGGCCGCGGCGCAGAAACCCTGAAATTTACCGAAGAGGAACTTGCCGTCACAGAAGAATCCGACGCCGAAGGCATGGATATCCGTGATGCTCCTCTGCAGCCTGAAGGGATCGCCGTCGGTGAATCCGACACGGACGAAATGCGTTACATCGCACTGGTCCTGAAAAAGGTTGCCATCTGGTCCGAACCCACCAATGAAAGCCGCCGTCTGGGCGAAATCAAAACCGGCAAAAAGGTCCGCGTTCTGGCCTTCGGCGATGAGTGGGTTAAAATACGCACCTGGGACGGGCAGGTCACCGGATACTGTAAATCCAAATATATCTTCCACTACCACTCCATGGATCCCTATAAATACGACCTTCCCTGGTACAACGGGTACAGGCCGTCCGGCTACATCATCGTAACAAAGCCGATCCACGTGACGGACACAAAGAACCTTTATAAAGGACATATGCTCCAGAAGGGAGATATGGTCTGCGTTCAGCTGCGCGATGACGGAGACTACAATGTTCTGGTCCGCCGCTGTTGGACAACAGTCCCGAAGGAATACGGCGAGTATCATCCCTTTGTTAACTGGGCAGAAGCAAAGAAAGGCGACATCATCGGCGGAAATACACTGTTCTATGGGCTGACTCAAGGCCACGGCACCTGGAAAAACCGCGTATACAACATTAACAAAGCCATGGGCCTTATGGACGGCGTAATCATCGGCGTCGGCAAGAAATACGATTATTTGAAGAATCTTGGGCCGGTAACCGCAAAGAACGGCTGGAAAAAAGGCGGTGTGATTCATAAAGGTTCCAAGGGCGTCGGCATCGGCGGCGGCATCTGTCATACCAGTTCTCTGACCTATTTCTCCGTAATCTCGATTCCCGTTTTTATCTGGGAACGGGAACCTCATACGGACGACGGTACACACTACATGCCTGTTGAATTTGATGCCACGGTCGGCGCCTGGTCTGACTTTGTCTTCTATAATATCCTTCCGTATGATATCAAACAGCATGCCTTTGTGGATCCCCGCAACGGCGATATCACCGTCTACTACGAATGCCTTGAAACCAAAACGAAGGAAGAGATCGAGAACTTCGATTGGAAGAAGTTACCCATCCCCCTGGCCAAAGATGATAAGTAAATTCAGGTCATCCAGCAGTATTTCAGTTTTCTGAATGAAACAGGAATGTAATCGAAAACCCCGACTAAAATTGTCTGAGCCGCTTTGTTCCGGTCCTAACCGGTCAAAGCGGCTCAGTGATCTATATGAATGAAGCAGGATCGGGAGATACCCTCTTCTTTTATACAGAGAATATCTCCCGATTGTTATTTTTCCGGTATGATCGAGTGACTGTTCTGTGAAAACTTTCTGATGATTGCCGCATATTGTGACATTCCGGCTGAAAGGTTACGAATACAACCGGAAATGTCTCTTATTCTGCCGCTTTTGCATTCTGGGAATACAAGACATTCAATGTTTCTGTTCCTGCCAGTCCATCCGCATCCAATCCGTTGTTCGTCTGGAAATCAATGACAGCCGTCCTTGTTCCGGGACCGAACTGTCCGTCGATCTCCCCGTCATAGTATCCCAACGCTTGCAGCCGTTTCTGCAGTTCTTCCACCTTTTCTCCATGGGCTCCGCTGGAAAGCGGGGGTTCCGGTGTCGGTTCTGATGGATTGACGACCTCCGCC
>JAUNJS010000225.1:0-1887 GCA_030533125.1 Eubacteriales bacterium
ATAAACAGAGATTTTTATCTGTATCCTTCTTTGTTAAAAAACAGAAATCTATATCTGCAGCCTTCTTTCAATAAACAGAAGTCTTTATCGGTATCCTATTTTAAAAAAACAGCAGTCTTTCTCGGTATTCCGTCACTCCGGCTGCTGCCTTCCTAATTATAGCACTCAAAAAAGAATAATCTACTATAAGTTGATGACACAGGAAAGAAAGTAAAGAGGCGGAAGCCTGCCCCGCGCATACGTTTTATATGATTCCTCTGCCTGCCGGAAAGCGGCAGCTGCGATGGCTTCTCAAAAAAACGCCGCCGGGCACTGCTGTACCAGACGGCTTTCACGGATCGTTTGTTCATTTTTTTGCACGTGAATTCAATACGTTCTTGTACTGGCTGTACCTGACAGCATTCACTGATCGTTTGTTCACTGAAAAGCACTCTGCGCAGGAAACTCTATATTATCGGGAAAGAAGTTTCCAGAGAGCGGCACGGGTGTTGTCCGGCATCTTCCGTCCCGGAAACTTCAGATACATTTACTCCCCATCAGAGGGATAACATGACCTGTTCTCTCTCACTCCTTCCGTCCCGGAAACTTCAGATAATTTGCTGTCCATCAGAGGGGTAACATGACCCGTTCTCTCTCACTCCTTCCGCTCCAGAAACTTCATGTATTCACTGACCATCAGCGAGATGCGGAATGTCATGGCGTCGTCAAAGGTGCGGATGTCCAGACCGGTGACTTTCTGGAGTTTTTCCATGCGATACACCAGGGTGTTGCGATGGATGAAGAGCTGGCGGGAGGTCTCGGAGACATTGAGATTGTTTTCGAAAAATGTCCGGATCGTAGCCAGGGTTTCCTGGTCAATCAGGGCGGGATCATAGTCTCCGAATATTTCGCGCAGGAACATGCGGCACAGGGTTACGGGGAGCTGGTAGATCAGCCGTCCGATCCCGAGTTCATTATAAGAGAGAACTTTGCGGTCGGCATAAAAAATCTGTCCGACATCCATCGCCATACGGGCTTCTTTGTAGGATTTGGAGAGATCCCGGAGTTCTCCCACGATCGTGCCGTAGGCCGCGCGGGTATCCACCATCGCTTCCGCGCCGAGCATATCCACGGCTGTGACCGCGCAGCGTTCCAGCTCCTCATAATCCTCTTTCGAAGACAGGGATTTGATCAGGATGACACTGTGTTCATCGACCTCCGTCAGATAGTCGCCGCTCTGGGTCGAAAAAAGACCCGACAGCATCTGGACTGCAGCTGCCTCCGCCTCAAAAGCCGCGGCAGGCGTACTTCCCGATTCAATGTCAAAAATGATCACGGCGCGCGGTTCACTGCCTGCAATCCGGAGTTTTTTCGCGCGGTTGTGAACATCCACTGCCAGCAGATTATCGAGCAGCAGGTTCTGGAAAAAGCTTCCCCTGTCCAGTCGTTCCTTGTTTGCTGCCAGCAGGCTCCGGAGCTGCCCCGCCACCATCCTTCCCACCATATAGGTGTAATCGCTGCTTCCGGTGGCTGTCAGGACATAGAGCGGCTCTCCTTCATCCAGGACTTTCAGAAGATAGCTCGTCCCGATAATCTGGCTGTCGACCGCGGAATGCGCGAAGGCGGACACCATCGCCGCGTCTACAGGGGCCATTTCCGCCGTCGCGGCAACAATATTACCGTTCAGATCCTGGACGCAGAACTGCGTGCGGCTGATTGCGCACATCTCCTCCAGGCAGCTGTTGATAATCTGAGTTGTAGTCATGTTTCCTCCAGAACAGGGTAGAAGCGGCCATGCGGACTCTGTCTTCCCGGAGGCCGCCGCTCCCCGATCAATGAAAAAAAGGATCCTTGCGGAAGCACCGCGATTATTTAAACAGTACAGGCGCCGCCATTGAACGCCTGCGG
>JAUNJS010000225.1:1987-5636 GCA_030533125.1 Eubacteriales bacterium
AAACAGTACAGGCGCCGCCATTGAACGCCTGCGGGATTTCGGGCAGATGTCCTGCGATAATACAATAAAACAGTGCAGGCGCCGCCCGCACTGTTTTATTCTACACATTTAAAGGATTCCTGCAAGCATTTTTGCCGGGTGAGATGCAGGTGCTGCGGGATCTGCCGGATCCTGTCCGGTGCAGACTGCGTCTCCTATGATCCATCGGAAACACACAGACTGACCTGTTTTCAGCCGGCAGCAGCCGGACCGCTCTGTTTTCAGTTGGCAATCGCCAGCTCGGTCTCCTTATCGAAAATATGGATCTTCTTCGTATCGAAGGTGAATGTCATATCCTTTCCGGGGCGGATGCTCGTGTTGGGCTCAACGCGTGCGGTCACAGCGTTGCCGACAACATCGAAGTACAGGAAGACTTCCGCGCCGAGCAGTTCGTAGACGTTGCAGGTGGAAGTGAACTTGTAAGGAGCGTTCGCAAGTGCCTCGGGAGAAGCCAGAATATCCTCGGGACGGATGCCAAGGATAACGGTCTTGCCGTCGTAACCGCCGGCGATAACCTTCTCCGCTTTGTCAGCGGGAAGCTCGATGCTCTGGCCGTCCAGCTCAAGATAAGCCTTGCCGCCGGAAACCTTCGCGGTCGCATCCAGGAAGTTCATCTGCGGGGAACCCATGAAGCCCGCGACGAAGAGATTGCAGGGGTTGTCATAGAGGTTCTGCGGGGAATCGATCTGCTGCACAATACCGTCCTTCATGACGACGATCCTGGTGCCGAGCGTCATAGCCTCGGTCTGGTCATGTGTGACGTAGATGATCGTGGTGCCCAGTCTCTGGTGGAGCTTCGCGATCTCGGTTCTCATCTGCACACGGAGCTTGGCGTCAAGGTTGGACAGCGGCTCGTCCATGAGGAAGACCTTCGGGCTGCGGACGATCGCGCGGCCCATGGCGACACGCTGTCTCTGGCCGCCGGAAAGAGCCTTCGGCTTGCGGTCAAGCAGATGGGAAAGGTCGAGGATCTTCGCGGCCTCTTTGACTGCCTTGTCGATCTCATCCTTCGGAACCTTGCGGAGCTTAAGGCCGAACGCCATGTTGTCGTACACGGACATGTGCGGATACAGCGCGTAGTTCTGGAAAACCATCGCGATATCTCTGTCTTTGGGCTCGACATCGTTCATACGCTTTCCGTCGATCAGAAAATCACCGGAGGTGATGTCCTCGAGACCCGCGATCATACGCAGAGTCGTGGACTTGCCGCAGCCGGAGGGGCCGACGAAAATGATGAATTCCTTGTCCGCGATTTCCATGTTGAAATCTCTCACGGCATGGTAACCGTTGGGATATTTTTTATTGACATTTTTCAGAGATAAGCTTGCCATGATTTCCTCCTATGCTATTTTCTCCTGCTTTTCTTCTCCGTAACATGAACCGGCATGCCGCGTCGACGCCCCCCACCGACGCGTCACGTGTAATATCTTTCAAAGGCGGCAGAACCGCCCTCTATGCCATTACCAGTATACTTTTTTTTCATGCCGGATACCATGGCACGACTGCACAAAAACAGTAGATGAATTCCTCTTCTCTTTCCCGCATAACAAAAGTGACGGCCCTCAATTGCCGTCACTTTGTATAGAATCATTCTGAAGAATCCGTCATTCTGACAACAGCCGCATCCCGGCCCTGCGGGCCCACTCCACGGAGCAGATCATTTGCCGGTCATAATGCAATGATCCGGTTCCGCGCGCCTGAAAGCCCGCCCCGGGACTGTGCAGTATATGCCTGTTCCGCGCGCCTGAAAGCCCGCCCCGGGACTGTGCAGTATATGCCTGTTCCGCATGCCCGAATGTCCGTCTCGGGACTGTGCTGTATGTGTCTGCATCACGGTCCCGCGCCGGCCGTATTCCTATTTCGTAAAATAGAAGTAACCGGGGCACCAGGTTGCGCTGTATTTGGGCGCTTCGACCATTTTCCCGTTTACTTTGCGCAGGGAGATAATCCGGAAGTAATACTTGTATTCATCCTTCTTTCCCTGTTTCATGTTCTTGCCATTGTACTTCGTGATGGTCGCCTTTAGAAGAGTCGATTTGTTGATTGTCTTTGCCAGGACCCATTTTTTGCGGTCCATCGACAGATAGATCCGGTAACCGCTGGTGCCGATGACCCGGTTCCAGGTGAAGTTCTCGTTGGGAACGCCGTTCTTGTAGCTCCATTTCCAGGTGATCAGCGTGGGCGAGGGCGTAATAAACACGGTGTTGGACCATTCACTGTAGGTCTTGGTGGTTCCCGATTTCTTATATGCCCTGACTTTGAAGAGACTCACGCGGTTGTTCGGTACTTTCATATAAATACCGTTTGCGGGCGCTTTCCAGGACTGTATCTTCTGGTGCTTACCGTCCGTCCAGGACCAGCTGGTCTCATATCCGTCGATTCCGGAGACAGGATCCCATTTAATCTGACATTTCGTATACTGTGTATTCATCCACTGCACAAAACGGCAGTTTGCCGGCTTTTTCACGGCGGCCTCCGCGCGGACGGCGGGACCTGCTGCAATCATCCCGACCGCAAAAATCATCGCGAGGATGGCAGCGGCAAACCGGCTGCGGAATCTCCTTTTTTTCTCCATGGTTCCCTCCTCTCCGCGCATACGCGCGTATAGATTTCTGAGCAGGCACAGAAAACCGCAAAGTTCATGCGCCCTTCTCTCCGCGCATTCACGCAAATCGTTTTTCCAAAGAACAGTTTGCAGGAAATGTTCGAAAACACATTTTCGACTACAGATATTATAACACTTTTCCGCTCGAATCGGAACTGTTTACAGGTTTTTCTCTCCCTCTTCCTTCTCCTGATCCGGTTTGATTCCCTCCTCCAGACGGGCAAAAAGAGGACTGTAGAGCAGGGCGCAGGCATAGCCTGTTCCCGATAAGCCCAATAAAAGCAGGAGCGGAAACAGAAAAGGCACAGCCAGCACAAGGATGACAGGCGCCGCTGACAGAACCGCCATCCCGAGCGCGCGGGGAAACGCGGCAGCGGCAAGACGGGCGGCGTTGGCCAGCGTCCCGCGCACAGTGTTCCGGTAACGCGCCAGGAGCGGGAAGGCGTACAGGAATATCAGATAGATAAAAAATCCTCCCCCGGCAAGCAGAACCCGGACGGATGCCATCCCTTCTCCTTCGAGCAGCCGCAGGTCCAGGTATACGATAAACCCCGCCAGCAGGAAAAACAGCCACATGCCGGTCGCCTGCAGAAAATTCTCCTTAAACGACCTGAGATAGCTGCGGACAATATATCCTTCCTCATTCCTTGCCATTTTCAGCAGGACATAGTGCATCCCCGTAAGGGCAGCACCGATTGTAAATACAGGAATACAGCAGACAAGGACGACCAGATTCAGGACAACCAGATCCGTGAGCCTGGCCAGTCCCTCCATCAGCGGGCTGTCCGATTGAAAAAAACGCATTATATTACTCTCCTGCAGTCTCCCCGAAAAGCTTGTCCGCTGCTCCCTCTATCTCCTGCGAAGCCTTCTCCTTAATGCTTTCTTTCGCTTTTTCGGCAGCTGTATCCACTGCCTGGTCCAGTTCCTTCCCGACCTTCTCCGCAAGATCGTTTTCCGCCTTTTCCAGCTCTTTTCCGACCTTCTCCGCAAGATCGTTTTCCA
>JAUNJS010000226.1:0-4335 GCA_030533125.1 Eubacteriales bacterium
AGGCATGCTTCCGTGCAGATTTCCGATGGAAGCAGGCACGCTGCCATGCAGATTGCCGGTGCAGGCAGTTACGCTTCCGTGCAGATTACAGGAGGAGACGATCATGACCCTGAAGGATTTAAAAATAGGAAACTCTGCTTCCGTCACCGCTGTCGGAGGCAGCGGTGCGCTGCGTCAGCATTTTCTGGACATGGGAATCATTCCCGGAACGCAGGTGACGGTTGTAAAGTACGCCCCCATGGGGGATCCTGTTGAAATCTATCTTCGGGGGTATGGACTGACTCTGCGGCTCGACGACGCGGCAAAAATCGAAGTGGCGCCGATTGCGGAAAACGCGCAGCAGGGAAGGGATCAGGATGCGCCCGAAAGCGGCGGGCATCGCGGGGATGTTTCAGGCGAACAAGACCACAGGGACAGGGACGAGCAGGCAGAGTCTAAAAGAAACGAGCATCCCGGTCTCGGCGAAGGCGGCCGTTACCATCAGGAGGGCAGCGGCGATCTTCTGCCGGAGGGCACGATGCTGACATTTGCCCTGGTCGGCAATCAGAACAGCGGCAAAACAACCCTTTTCAACCAGCTGACCGGTGCGAGACAGCATGTGGGCAATTTCCCCGGCGTTACGGTGGACCGGAAGGACGGCGCGATCCTGGGACAGCCGAATACCTCCATCACAGACCTTCCCGGCATTTATTCCATGTCCCCCTACACCAGCGAAGAGCTGGTGTCCAGAAATTTCGTCCTGAACGAAAAACCGAAGGGGATCATCGACATCGTGGACGCGACGAACATCGAGCGCAACCTGTATCTGACCATGCAGCTGCTGGAGATGGGAATTCCCGTGGTCGTGGCGCTGAACATGATGGATGAAATGACGGGCAACGGCGGTTCTGTGGACGTAAACAAGATGGAGTCCATGCTCGGCGTGCCTGTCGTACCGATTTCCGCCGCGAAAAATCAGGGTGTGCATGAACTGGTGCAGCACGCGGTTCATGTCGCGAAATATCAGGAGAAGCCCGCCCGGCAGGATTTCTGCGGACAGAACGACCACGGCGGGGCCGTCCACCGCTGTCTGCACGCGGTGATCCACCTGATTGAGGACCACGCCACGGCGGCGGGGCTTCCGGTGCGTTTCGCAGCGAGCAAGGCGATCGAGGGCGATGAACTGATCATCAGCCAGCTCGGTCTGGATAAAAATGAACGGGAGACTCTGGAGCATATCGCTCTCCAGATGGAAAAGGAACGCGGTCTGGACCGGAGCGCCGCCATGGCGGAAATGCGTTTTTCGTTTATCATGAAGGTGTGCGACGCCTGTGTAAAAAAACCGCGGGAAAGCCGCGAGCGCGCCCGGAGCCTCAAGGTCGACCGTTTTCTGACAGGAAAATATACAGCCATCCCGATTTTTATCGGCGTCATGGGACTGGTCTTTTTCCTGACCTTCAATGTCATCGGCGCCTGGCTGCAGGATCTGCTCGCGGCGGGAATCGGGGAACTGACGGACCTCGCAGACAGGCTCCTGACAGCCGGCGGGGTCAACACGGTGCTGCGCGGCCTGATCATCAACGGTATTTTTGAGGGCGTCGGAAGCGTACTCAGCTTCCTGCCGATTATTGTGACCATGTTTTTCTTCCTGTCCCTGCTGGAGGACAGCGGTTATATCGCGCGCGTGGCCTTTGTCATGGACAAGCTGCTCCGGAGACTGGGGCTGTCCGGGCGCAGCATCGTCCCCATGCTGATCGGGTTCGGCTGCACGGTTCCCGCCGTGATGGCCTCCCGCACGCTGCCGAGCGAACGGGACCGCAAAATGACCATCCTGCTCACCCCTTTCATGAGCTGTACGGCCAAACTGCCTATTTACGCTTTCTTTGTGAACGCCTTTTTTCCGCGCAGGAAAGCGCTGATCATGGTCGGCCTGTATGTTCTGGGCATTCTGACAGGGATTCTCGTTTCCCTGCTCTACAAGGTTTTCCTTTTCAAGGGCGAGGCAGTCCCCTTCGTCATGGAACTGCCGAACTACCGGATGCCGAGCGCGCGGAATGTCGCGCAGCTTCTCTGGGAGAAGGCAAAGGATTTCCTGCAGAAGGCGTTCTCCGTCATCCTGATCGCGACGATTGTTGTCTGGTTCCTCCAGACCTTCAATTTCCATTTTAACGTCGTGGAGAATTCCCACGACAGTATTCTCGCGGCGATTTCCGGGGTGCTTGTCCCCATCTTCCGGCCTCTCGGACTCGGGGACTGGAGAATCGTCACCTCCCTGGTCAGCGGAGTTATGGCAAAGGAAAGCGTCGTCTCCGTCCTCGAAGTCCTGTTCGGCGCGGAGGGCGGCGCCGCGGGCGCGATGAGCTCCCTGGCGGCAGCCTCCCTGCTTGTCTTCAGCCTGCTGTACACTCCCTGCGTGGCCGCCGTCGCTTCGGTAAAAAGAGAACTCGGGAGCAAATGGGCATTCTACGTTGTGGTCTGGCAGTGCGTAGTTGCGTGGATCGCCGCGTTTCTGGTGCGCCTCGTCGGACTGCTCCTCGGAATGGCCTGATAGAACCCGCGCGGATCCGCTTCTATGCAGCTGAATTCTGCCCTGTAAGATCGAAGAGAAAGACACGCCGGATGGAGCATTTATTTGCGTGGCAATCCTTATCGATGGATACGAGCTAAGGATATTGTTTGAAGAAAGAAAAACAGATTTCACAGCGCAAAGCGCTTAGAAAGGGAGGGAACAATGACGATCCTGGCCGCGGTTCTTCTGGGACTCCTGATCGTGTGGGCCATCCTGCATCTCAACGCAAAAGCAAAAAAGGGCGGCGGATGCTGCGGCGATCATGAAGAGACCGTCAAAAAAACAGCTGTAAAAGACCGGAACAGACAGCACTACCCGTACCGCGTCACCCTGTGCCTCGGCGGCATGACCTGCGAAAACTGCGCCCGCCGGGTCGAAAACGCGCTGAACGCGCTGCCGGGCGTCTGGGCCTCGGCGGACATCTCGAAAAAACAGGCTGTCGTCCGCATGAAGGAGAAACTAAGCGAAAAGGAACTGCGCGGCGCCGTTGCCTCTGCCGGATATACTGTGTTGGAAATACGGGAATAATCCGGCAGCAGCCAACTGCCCCGCCCGTATTGTTCCGGGAGAGCGGACACTTATCAGGCCGCTTTACGCAGTAAACCGCCATGGCAGCTTAACTGCCTCCGCCGGAAAGCAAAAAGGAAAACCGGAGAAGCAGATTTCTTTTATGCCACAAAAATTATGCCACGAAAACGGGAAGAGGACAGAGAACTGTCCTCTTCCCGTTTTGCGCGTCTATATTCCCGAAAAAAGCGCGAGCGCCGCGATCCCCGCCGCAAACAACAGGATCGAGGCGCGGACCATCAGGTACACCGCCCTCGTGATGTCTGCCGGCTCGACTTTCCGTGCGCCGTCCCCGATCTCATCCTTGTGATGGAGTTCCCCAAAATACCAGGTGTCGCCCAGCAGCCGCAGATGCAGCGCGCCGGCGCAGACGGACTCTGTCTGCGCGGAATTGGGGCTGGGGCTCTTCGCCCGGTCCCTTCTCCAGACGGAAAAAGCTGCGCGCATGTCCGGCAGAACCCTTTCTCCGGCAGGCTTTTGTGCGCCGGTTTTCCTCTTTCTCTGCTGCTCCGCCGCAGAAACTGCCGCAGGTGCGGGCGGGAAAGCCTCAGCAGATGATACACTCCCGGATGCGGGCAATGAACCCTCTGCCGGATTTCTCCCGGAGGCCGGCAATGAACCTTCTGCCGGAATTCTTCCGGACGCGGACGGGGAAGCCGCCGCGGATACTGTCCCGGATGCGGGCGGGGTTTCCGCGGACAGCGCGTCCAGGGTGGACAATCTTCCGGGAGAGGATGTCCGGGCAAGCGCGCCGCGAAAAGGAACCGCGCAGGACAGGATCATCAGCAGAGCGGTCAGTCTGGACGGGACATAATTCATCACATCATCGAGCCTCGCCGCTGCGGTCCCGAAAAAGCGATAGCGGTCATTTTTATATCCGATCATGGAATCCATCGTGTTGACCGCTTTGTAAAAAATCCCGCCGGCGCCCCCGAACAGAATCATATAAAACAGCGGGGCCGTCACGCCGTCAGACGTGTTTTCGGCGACTGTTTCCACAGCGGCTTTCGCGATCCCTTCGGCATCGAGGCGTTCCGTGTCCCGTCCGACGATCATGGATACGGCCTGTCTGGCCGACTCGACGTCGCCCTTGATCAGGGGATCCCGCACTGAAAAGCCGGCTTCCCCCAGACTGCGGAGCGCGAGCAGCCTTCCGCACAGGATTCCCTCCGCCGCGATCCCCAGACCCGGATGAATCCGTTGGCAGACCGACAGAATCA
>JAUNJS010000226.1:4435-5622 GCA_030533125.1 Eubacteriales bacterium
CTTCCGTCCCGGTCTCCAGGGGATCCCGAAAATCCCGCGCAGGACAGACTCGGTTTTACTGATAAGCGCCCCGATTCCCTGCACAGGGTGCCACAGCCAATGAGGGTCGCCTGCTGCGAGATCGACCGCGGCGGCAATCAGCAGGATCCATATTCTGTTTCTCGCGGCTGGCATGAATGCTGACATAATAAATAACCGTCGTAAAAGTGGAATTGGCCGTTTTTAAACGCGGAATGAACCGTTTTAAAACTGCGGGAGTCCACAGCATTCCGTCTTTCCGGCAACAACTTTTTTGTTTTATATTCCACAACTTATATGTTGTTATAATCGATGCGGTTTCTTTGTTTTCTCCGCTTTTTTATTCTATCTTATTATGTCAGATTATGTCAGAAAACGCTTCCGTTTTTTATATTTTCTTCCCGGTCGTATCGCAGACCGCCGCGGATGAATCCTTCTTCTTCGTTTTATCTGTCGCCGTTGAACTCCTTCACTGCCTCGACCATGGCCGCGATGTTTTCGATCGGCGTGTTGGCCTGGATGTTGTGGATGGTGTTGAAGATGTAGCCGCCGTCCTTGGAGAAGATGTCCAGGCGCTGGAGAACCTGCTCGCGCACTTCTTCGGGAGTGCCGAAGGGAAGGACGCGCTGGGTGTCGACGCCGCCGCCCCAGAAAAGGATGTCCTTGCCGTAGGCGTCTTTGAGCCTCCGGGGATCCATTCCGGTGGCGGAGCACTGCACGGGGTTGAGGGCGTCAAAGCCGGCCTCGATCAGCAGGGGGATCATGTCGAAGATCGCGCCGCAGGAGTGCTTGAGGGTCTTCCAGGTGGTGTGCTCGTGGATCCAGTTGTTCATCTTCTGATAGTAGGGCAGGTAGATCTCCTCGAAGGTCTCGGGGGCCATCATCAGGCTGTTCTGCGAGCCGTAGTCCGTGCCGCAGATGTAGATGATGTCAATATCGGAGCCGAACTCATCCCAGTATTTCCGGAAGTTCTGGATGGCGATGTCGCTGCCGCGGTCAAAGACCTCCTCCACCTCATCCGGGTACAGCAGGGGCGCCATATACCAGTCGGCGATGGAGCGTATGCCGCGGGGGTGTTTGATGTTGGGACCGGGGATGTTGTTCGCGTCGCCGAGGCAGGAATAGCCGGGAATGACCTGGATCGCGCGCTGCAGGGGCTTGTACTCCTC
>JAUNJS010000608.1 GCA_030533125.1 Eubacteriales bacterium
AGCGTTTTCGATGTTCCCTCAGCTGTACCGCTCCCCAAGCCTTTCGCGTCAGGCTCCGCAGCCGGCTTTTCTTCCTTAGTATAGAACGCCTCATCAATCCGCTACGCGTTCCTCGACCTATCGTCATCGATGATATGCGAATACACGTCCGCCACCATCTTCATCTGCACATGCCCGGAATCGCCATGAACCGACTTTATGTCTCCGCCGTTCAGCTTGAGCTTCTCGAAAATTTCTTCCCTGGTCATGGGAAAACTCCTTTACACTTGCTTTTCCGTTCGCACGGATATTACAAGTATAAAGGAATTCTGCTATAATTTAAGTAGCGTGAATGCCTCAGCCGGAGTAACTTAATCGGCTGGGGAGCGCGCTACCGCGAAGCGGTTTAGTTCAATCGCATTTTGTATTAACGACAAGGAGGAAAAGAGAATGAAAAAACTAATGGTTCTGGCGGTGTACATCATGTTAGTCACTTCTCTCATCCCTGTCATGGCAGAAACGGCCTATGGGGCAGGCAGCCATAAAGATGGGGGGAAAATTATTGTCCTTGCTACGGGAGGAACGATTGCCGGTGTAGGAGAAGCGGGAAAAACAGCCGGATATAAACCAGGCTCATTAACAGCCGAAGAACTGTTGTCTGCTGTGCCTCAACTGGCAGAAGTCGCACCCATCGAAGCAATCCAGATTTGCAACGTCAACTCGGACGACATCACGGCTGAGGTATGGCTCACACTTGCCAATAAGATCAACGAACTTGCAGATGATCCTGACGTAAAAGGTTTCGTCATCACACATGGAACGGATACGATGGAAGAAACTGCATATTTCCTGAACCTTACTGTAAAGACAAATAAGCCTGTCGTGTTGACCGGATCCATGCGTCCCGCCACATCCATTTCGGCAGACGGGCCAATGAATCTGTATGAAGCCGTCTGTGTCGCTGCGTCTGATGAAGCTGTCGGAAAAGGCGTACTCATCGTCTTCTCCGATCGGATCTTTGCTTCACGTTCCGTAACAAAAACCAGCACATACAATGTCATGGCAATATCTGCAGGTGAAATGGGAGCTATAGGCGTGGTACGTGACAAAATGGTTTTTCTGTACGAATCCCCGTCAAAAAAGCATACAACTGAAACCGAGTTTGATATAACGGGTTTATCTACTCTTCCCAAAGTTTCTATTCTTTACTTCTCTGTAGACGCAGATCCGCAGCTTTTGCGTTTTTCCGCAGAACACGCAGACGGCCTGGTCATTGCTGGAGCCGGGGCCGGAGAATTCAGCAAAGAGTGGATTGATATCATCAATGGGCTATCAATCCCCGTTGTCATCAGTTCCCGAATCGATGACGGTGTGATCACCAAAGACAATCTACTCTGTGGCAATACTGTGGCCGCGAACAATCTCTCACCGCAGAAGGCGGCAATCCTCCTGCGATTGGCGCTGACTAAGGATGTAAGCCAGGAATATTTGGAGAGGCTTTTCCTGCAATACTGATATGGTTTATGATGCTCACGAAACCGTTTTATCGACAAATTTATACCTGAAAACATGCCAAGGAACAACAGGATATCCTCCGGCATTCATAGTGAAGGGGCATCCGTTCCAGGATACCCCTTCCACGTTTTCAAAGCGTTCCTTATGTTCTTACTTCAGTCCTGCCGCCAGTGTTTCAGCATCTTGCCATCTCCGGTTTCTGGAGCAGCGTTTCCATATCCGATTCCGATGAGCCCTCACCATGTCTTCGATCAGCGACGTCGTGTTCAGCTCACGATAGTAATCCGAGAAGAACTTGTACAGCTTCCTGTGTTCCTCCCC
>JAUNJS010000026.1:0-13058 GCA_030533125.1 Eubacteriales bacterium
TTTACAGTAAACTGCCATGCCGGGGCTTTTTACAGCTTCCTACTCGTTTTCCTTCAGATACACCGAGACGCGGCTCTGGATGATCTCGGAGACTTCCTCCACGCTCTTCTGTCCGGCAAAATACGCTTCCGCTTCCTCTGTGATGATTCCCAGGACCTCCGTTTCCCCGTTTACGGCGAAGGTCAGTCCCTTCACGATCTTCTTGAGCGCTTCGACATCATCCTGTCCGAAATCCGGGAGAGAAGACATCCCATAGCCGACGGAATCGTCCACGAAGAGATCTTCTCCTTCGATGATCTGCATCTCCTCTTCTCCAAACGAACCTCCGTCTTCTTCAAATTCCTTCAGATATTCTTCATATTCCTCGTCGGTGCCGTTGAAGTCCTCCCTGGGAATGGGTTTTCCCGTATAGTCCTCCGGTTCGTCCATTGCCTGCTCTCCGGAGAGGCCCTCCGCCGCGGATTCCGCCGCAGTATCGCCCGCGGACGCGTCTTCTCCCTGTCCTTCCTCAGCGGGATCGGTCTCTTCATCTGTCTGCTGCGCGTCTCCATCGAAGCTGATGCCCTGCTCACCCATCATCTCACGCATGTAGGCTTCCTCCGCTTCCCGCTGTTCGCGGATGCTTTCGATGATCGCCTGCCCCTGCGCCTCAAGACCTTTTTCGCTGATCGGAAGGCAGTTTTCCATACGCAGCTGGTATTCCGGAACCAGGAACCTGCGCACAAAGGACCAGCATCCGTCCGGGTACTTCGAGGAACTGTTGATCGCGAGCTTTATGTAGGACGCGATCGAGGCGCCCTTATTCTGCGCGGACGGGAAACCCGTGATGGTTACATTGAGATCCCCGTAGAGCTGCCTGGTCATGTATTCATAATCATAGACCGTGTTGATGTACTGAATCCCGAGAATCGCCCTGTCACCCAGATACTGCGTGAAGTAATCATTGTACATGTCTTCGCTGATTACCTCGGGGAAGTCCTTGACAAACTCCAGAAGCTCACGGAACTGCGGGGTATTGAAGTCGCAGGTATTGTTCTCCCTGTCAATAAACTGGTCGCCGGAAAACTGAATCGCGGACTGGAAAAGGGAGTATCTGTCAATCACGCCGAAAATCGAGGAATTCTGAATCCCCTGCGCCGCAGCGATTTTTTTGATCTTTTCAATGGTAAGATCCCTGCCGTCCCCGATGAATTTTTCCTTGCCCGCGATTCCGGTAATATAAAAGCCGGGAACCGCGTAATACATTTTTCCGTCCACGCGGAAGGCGTCCACGACATTCTGCAGGAAATCCTTCCTGTCGATGTCGGGATCATTTTCAAATCTTTCGGTCAGATCTTCGAAAAGGCCCTTCGAAACATAGGATTCCGCCGGCAGCTCTTCACTGATGAACATGATATCAGGCGCTTTTCCGGAGACGATGTCGGCATTCATCCGGGTCAGGCCGGTCGACGTGTCCTCGTCATCGGTATCGACATCATACTGGCTGTAATCAATAAGGGAAATCCTGTAATCATTGTTTTCCTTATTGAAGTTGATGACCTCGCTCCTGACATCGTACTCGATATAGTAACCGCCGAGCGTGATCTCCTTTTTCTCTTCGACATCCTCCGGGGCGACCGGCTCCAGAATCCAGGTATCCAGAGTGGAAAAATTACTGTACGCCTGGACAGCGAGCTTTCCGTCCTCGGTTTCGATCAGTTTGCTCACGCCCTGCAGATCCAGATCCGAATTGACAAAATTCACCACCGGAACCAGCTTGTCCGAGCCGGCGCTGACGCCGAAGATCCCGTCATCCCCCGCCAGGTAATAACTGTATGTCTTTCCGGGAAACACAAGCGCTCCCATCAGGACACCGGGGAGTGTCATGATGTCTTTAAACTCTCCGGACTCCGGCTGCAGGGCGCTGAGCTTGGTTCCCATACCGCCTTCGTCCATCATGATCACGGAGCCGTCCCGCAGCGCATAGAGAGCGCCCATCATGTCATCGGTATTGACCCTGCAGACAGATTCGACAAACGCGCCGTCTTCCGCATTATAGCGGTCGACTCCCTGGGAGGTGATGACCAGAACACCGTCCTCCGCGGCCTCCACGGAGTTGACGTAAAAGTACTCGTCGTCCGAATCCCCCTGGAGATCCACGGTCCATTTGGGCTTTCCGTCCGTGGAGACGCAGCTGAGCTGATAGGAGCTCGTGGCGTCCTCGCTCAAATCGTCCGGAATGACCGAATCTGTCGCCCCGCCGTTCGAAAGCTCATAGTCCAGCGCGGGAGAATTCGTATAGGTCGCCAGGATGAGATAGAAACAGCCGTCCCGGAAAGTGGACGCGACGATCTCGCTGTTCTCTCCGAGATTCATCGGGGTCCGTTTCAGCCCGCTGCCGTCTGACTTAAAGCTTACCAGCTCGTATCCTTCTGTATCCACATCCTCAAAACTGTAATTGAATCCGTAGAAGATGTCGTCCTCGAGCGCCAGAATCTGCAGTCCGTCTGTCGAAAAGCTTTCGTCCGCGATCTTTACCAGTGTTGAACGGACCACGCCGTCCTTGATCGTGGCCTCCGGTATGACGGCAGCCGGAACTGTGCCGGTGCTCTGGCCGGTGCTTCCGCCGCCCTGCTGCTCGGTTTTTTTCGATCCGCCGCCGCATGCGGCAAGAGACAGAACCATAGACAGGACGACGGCGCACGCCGCAATCCTTCTGCATACATTCTTCATTTTCATTCTACAATCTCCTCTGCCGGAGGGAACTGCCACAGCGCTGGCGCTCCGGAAATGTGTTTATAAATTGCGCTGTCATTCATCCGTCGTGATCAGGCACAGTCAGACATCGTTCTCCTGTGCCTGTGAATCGATGTGAGGGTCTTCCTGCGGGGCGGCCTGCCCCGCGCTGTCCGCGCTGCCGGATTCCGCGCTGTCCTCCGCGGCGTCCGTTCCCGGCGGACCGCCTTCCATCGGAAGTTCCCCGGCCGGCCGCTTTCCGTAAATCCTCTCGGACTGGCGGTCATAGATCCTGTCCCGTATGGTTCCCGCAATACCTCCCAGCGTCCAGCTCTTGTGGGTCGCGTACCACAGAAGCAGGTAGAAGAGGAACAGAAACGGGCTGTAGCGCAGAAACAGCCGCAGCATGGCAAAAGGAACCAGCACGTCCTCCCAGGCCAGAGCGACATTTTCCCAATATGGATACCGGATCGGCGCAGTCTGCATGCTGCGGACGCCCGGTTCCGCGATCATCAGCGCCAGACGGAAGACATCAAAACGCGAAGAGTTTTCGATGACCGAAGCCTGTTCCATATCCACGCTCATTTCCGTCAGGGCGCTCCGGACCATGCGGAGGGCATATTCGGAAATCGGGTTGGGCAGAATTACCTCATAACAGCTGATCCGGTTCCGGTTGATTTCCTCTTTCTGAGCGGGTTCCTCCCCGTCCCCGGGCTCTCCCGTCCATCCGTCCGCGTTCGAAGTATCCTCCCGTTCATCCCCGCGCAGGGAACTGTCCGCGTCCTCAGTCAGCGGGTCCCCGGAGTCCCCTCCGTCGGAATCACCGACTCCATCTCCCTCATCTTCTCCTTCGGAGAGCGCAGAAAGAACCGCGCCGTCCTGCCCGGCCCGCCGCAATGTCTCCGGGCCGTTTCCCGGTCCGGGATCAGGTTCCTTCTCTGCGGTGTCCGGCTTTGCAGACCCCGGATCCGGAACAAAATCCGCTGCGGGGACCCAGGCTGCCGTCGTGGGGAGCATCTCCGCCATTTGAATTTCCGTGCCGTGACCAGCCGTTCCCTCCGGGAAAGAAGAACCGTCGGGATCCGATTCGCCGCCGGAAGGGGATCCTCCCGCCTCCGCGTACCTGCAGAACGAATCATACGAGAGGAAAATCAGGTAATCCCCCATACCGGACACATTGTAGAATCTCTTGTCCGGCCTGTGAAAAACGCCTGCCACATAATGCGGCACACCGCCGATCTGAATGCTTTTTCCCGTGATCTCGGGCGAACCGAACAGGCGCCAGGCAGTCTCGTCGTCCATGAGGACCCGGTCCTGCATGAGATCGTCCTGTGAGAAATAAAAACCGTCGAGCAGTTCCAGCGGATGAAAATTAAAAAAATCCCCTCCTACGCCGATGGCGGTCACTGTAAGGGACTCTTCGTCCGCTCCGATTTCCACGTTTCCGATGCCGCAGTAACAGTAATCGATCAGGCTGGCGCCGTTTTCGACCTGCGTCTCGGAAAGGGAAATCGAATCATTATTCAGATTCGTATAAAAATAGGAATACAGTGCCTTGACTGTGTCGTCCGAAATTCCTGCATCGTCTGAGAGAAAGGTGCTGATCTGGGCGTTTCCGCCGTCCGGAGACCATCTTTCCGCGAAGTTCTGATCCGCCATCTTTCCGGTCACCCTGTCGCAGAAATAACCGATCACTGCTGAGAGTATCCAGAAAAGGATACACAGGATCAGTCCGGCCTTCTGCCAGCCGCGCATCCCGGCAGCCGCGCGGCGCACGCCTCCGCGGATACCGGACGCCGCCCGGCCCGGCAGTTTGCGGGCGGCATTTTGAAATCGGTTATTCAATTTGCCGTCCTCCCTCAGGTGCGCCGTTCAAAGCACGGACTATTGTCCCTCGTTCTCCATCTCGTTGGACAGCCGCACCTGGTCTCCGCCTTTGACCGACCTGTTGGATGTAGTGACCACGTAATCACTGTAGCTGCTGAACGCGCCGCTGATCGCGGTGTTCGTGTCGTCCTTAGCCAGGATCTTGATATTCTCCCTGATGACAAAATAGCGGTTGCCGAGGGGGCTCTGTCTGCTCTGCAGAAGCAGCACAAAGTACCCGTTGCTGTCATTTCGCACGGCTTTGTTGGGTACCACGAGATCATAGGTTTTGGTGCTCTCGGCGATCTGGAGCTGTACTGTGTCCCCGGCGCTGACCGAATCGCTGTCGATCTCAAACTTCAGAAGCCTGGAATTCTGCGGATCACTGGAATCCGCAGTGATCTGCCGCAGAACGGCTTTAAAAGTGTTGTCATATTCCCATGGATTCTGGGGCTCAGCCTCATCGCCCACCTTGAGTTTCTGCGCCTGTTCCTTCGTCGCGGTAATACTGACAGTGAGCTTTTTGCCCTGGATCCGGATGACTGCCACCGGAGAATCGGGAGCCGTCGTCTCGCCCGCTCCGTAGGACAGCGCGCTGATGGTCCCGTCCACCGGAGCAGTGATCGCAGCTCCGATCTCCTCCTTCTCCAGACGCTCCACCTTCGCCTGCGCCTTGTTTATGGCATCCTGGATTCCCTTGAGCTCCAGCTCCGCGCTGATACTGTTGACAACCTTCTCCCTCTCCGCGCTGACTTCGTTGTACTCGGCATCCGCGTCAATCTTACGGATATTCGCTTTCTCCAGCTTCTTTTCCTGACTTGTCTTCATCGTCTCGACTTCTCCGTCCTCCCCCGTGTAACCGGTGGAGGAGGTGTCGGAATCATCGGGATCGTCATCGTCCTCATCCCTCTGTTCATCCGGCAGCGCCTCTCCGCCTCCGGATCCTTCGCCGGAGCCTTCTTCTCCCTCTCCGCCTTCTCCGCCTTCTTCTCCGGAACCTCCGTTGCCGGATTCTCCGTTGGAATCGTTCTGCGCGCTGAGTTTCTCATACGCTGCTTCAGCCGAGGCTTTTTCCCTGGAAGCGGCTTCATACCTGCGGTTGATCGCAGCGAGCTCCGCCTGAAGCTCGTCGTCCGTCCGGTAATTGCCCGCCCGCATGCGGGTGATCTCGCTGTCGGAGAGCGAGCCGTCGAAGATCCGCTTGGTAAAACTCGCCTTCTGGTCTTCCAGCTCCTGCCTCGCGGTGCGAAGCTCTTCGGACTCCGTGTCCTCCAGATAATAGATCACATCCCCGCGTTTGACCTCCTGACCCTCGCGGACCGCGACGCTCCGGATGACCCTTGCCTGCGTCACATTCACGGTGTATGGATCGTCGACCACTGCCGTGCCCTGTCCCCGGATCCTCGGGGAGACCTCTCCCTGCGCGACCACATGCGTCGCGACCTCGGGCAGTGTATAGTTCATAATCGACCTGGAAAAAAACGTCAGCGCGAGAAGGATCAGCAGAAATACGATCACGATATTCTTAATAATGTCCTTCCGTCTCTGGGATCTCTGAAACGCTGCCAGTTCCTTATCTTCAATATTCATAGCCGCTCCAATTGATTATGTATATCGACTGCGCCGGTCTGAAAACCGCAAAGTCCCGCGGGCCGGCCGGTCCTCCCGACCGTCCGGGTCCTGTCCTCTCTCCTCTATTCCTTGATTCCGCCCTGATAGACGATTCCCTCGACGAGATATTCCTCCCCGTACAGAAACACCATCATCGGCAGCACCATATAGATCACCGCGACCGCAAACGCCAGCGAGATCTCCTCCGCCTTGATCCTGGACAAAAAGACAGACAGCGGATGGAGCTGTTCATCGGCCAGCAGGATCAGCGGCTGCTCTACCATATTCCAGTAATCTATGAAAATCAGGATCGCGATCGAGGCGAGCCCTCCCCTGCAGTTCGGCAGACAGATCTTCGTGAAAATCTGCCATTCCCCCGCCCCGTCGATTTCCGCGGCCTCGTAGATCGACTGCGGAATCCTGCGCATATATTTTGTGAGCATATAGACGGCAAACGGCGAAAAGAATCCGGGGAGCAGGATCGCCCATCGGGTGTCCAGAATTCTGAGCCAGCCGGACACCAGGTAATTCGGAACCAGCGTGACCTGATACGGCATCAGCATTAATATAATATAGGCAAAAAATACAATTTCCCGCACGCGTCCCCTGTATCTGGCAAAGCCGTACGACGCCAGAGAAGCGACCATCAGCTGAAATACGACGATCGGAACCACATAAAAAAAGGAATTCCAGAATTTCAGCAGATACTGCGGACTGAGAAACAGAACCTTGAAATACTGGCTGAAAGAGATGATGTCCGGGATGAATTTCAGGTTTACCGTCTTGCTGATAAACACGCGGACACCGTTTTTCTTCGCGAATATCACACCGTAATTGGCATTGATCTCCGACACTGTCATCAGAGAATTTGTGAAAGTCAGTACTATGGGAAGCAGGAACAGGACCGCGAAAAAACCCGTCACGGCGGTGCGCAATACCATGCCGATCCATTCCCTGCGTCTCTTCGTCAGGAAGCCGCCCGCTCCCCGCCGGCTTTTGTCCGGCAGGCCCAGAGCCGCGGATGCCGGCCGGTTCTCTGCAGGGACACCACCGTCCGGAGCATTCCCCGCCGGAGTGTCCCCGTCCGGGGCATTCCCGGCCGCAGCGCTTTCCGCAGGATTTCCTCCGTCCGGGGCATTTTCCGCCGGAACGTTCTCTGCCGGATTTCCTCCGTCCGGGGCATTTTCCGCCGGAACATTCTTTCCCGGGACATTTTCTTCCGGGACGCCTCCGTCCGGAGCATTTCCTGTCGGGACACTCCCTCCCGGAACGCCCGCCTCTCCCGCAGCGGCATTCCCGCCGCCGGAGAGGATTGTACTCTCATCTCCCAATCGTTGTCACCTCACCCCGGATGTGCTTTACCACACATCCATATTCGAAAATCCCTCTGCCGGGCGGATCATTCCAGATCTCTGCTGAACCGGTCCTCCATCACAAACAGCGCGCCGATCACAAAGACCATAAAAATCGCCATGATCACGGCGGCAGCGCTGAGTTTCTGGTAATCCAGGGAACGGAAAGTATTGTTCATGAAATGCTGCAGCATGTACAGCGCGTCATACGGATAATCTCCTGCCATCAGGTAGACTTCCCTGAAGATCTTAAAGGAATTGATCAGGGACATGATTGTCACAAACAGGATTGTCGAGGAGAGGTAACGGATTTTGATCATCCAGAAAATCTGGAACTCCGTCGCGCTCTCAAGCCTGGCAACCTCGATCTGGTCCCTGGGAATATTCGCGAGCCCCGCCATGAACAGAATCATGTTGTACCCTATGTTTTTCCACAAAAACAGAAGGATGATCGGAATCTGGGCGTATCCGGATTTGAGCCAGTCGATTTTCCCCCCGCCAAAATGCTTTATAAAGACATTGACGAGACCGTTATAGTGAAACAGGATCTGCCAGATCATGATCACGGACGCCGTAGGCACCATCATGGGACTCAGAAAGAACGAGCGGAACCGGCTCTTCCAGGGCAGCCTCTTTTCCATCTCCACGGCGAGCAGAAGCGCCAGACCGACCGCAAGCGGCACGGCGGTCACCGAGAATTTCAGTGTATTGAGCGCCGCAAGCCGGAAAGCGCTGTTGTTGAAGACCTTGACATAATTCGTGATCCCCACAAAGTTATGCCGCACAGGGTTATCAATCATGGAATAATAGATGACCACAAAAAAAGGAATCACGAAAAACAGGGCGACCCCCGCGACACTCAGAGACAGAAACGTCCAGCTCACGCGGTTTTCTCTGCGCTCCTTCTGTGTTCTCTTTCCCCGGCGCCGCGGCTTTTCGCCGCCGGCCCCGGAAAAACCGGATTCCTGTCTCTCTCCGGCGGCATTCTGCCGAAGCAGTCTGTTTATCTTTGTGCCCGCGCCGCGCAGACGGCCCGCCGGCGCGCTCCATTTGTCGGTGATCTTCATATTCGCATCTGCGGCAGATGATCCATCTGCAGTTCCCACTCTTCCGGTCCACTGTACGACACATACATCACTATAATAATGCATTTTATTTCATTTGAATATAGCTGAAAGACGGTTTTCACATAAAAAACAAAGAATTTTTCTCCTTTTTCTACAATATATGCGCAAAAGCGTCAGGCTTTGTCCAATATGTGCCTCTCCGAGAGCCGCTTCCCCGCCGCGCGGAAACGCTCCGTTTTCCCCGCTCCGTCTCCCGCCGCTTCCGTATAAGCAGTTCTTATTCCTACAGACGTATCCTTTCCGGGCAGGTTACAGCGGAAACGGACACACAGAAAGCAGGCGCATCCCCCGGGAACCGGGAAATACGCCCGCTTTTTCAGTCATGAATAACGCGAATACTCTGAAGATGTCCGTCGTCGTCAGCTTCCTGCGGGACTGTGTCCCGCGCAGTCCGAAGACTTCCTCACGCCTTCGGAGTCAGGAGCGACCTGCCTGTCATCTCCTTCGGCTGCTCCCTGCCCATGACCTCGATGAGGGTCGGGACGATATCCGCGAGAACGCCGTTCTCATCCAGCGTGTACGCAGGATCGTAATTCACCAGAATGAACGGGACCGGATTCGTCGTGTGCGCCGTCTGCGGGGCACCGGTCTCGTAGTTGACCATCTGTTCGCAGTTCCCGTGATCCGCGCAGATGAAAAGCACGCCGCCCTTTTTAATCACGGCGTCCGCTGTACGCCCGACACATTCATCCACGACCTCGACCGCCTTGATCGCGGCGGACAGGACACCGGTGTGCCCGACCATATCGGGATTGGCGAAATTGATGATGATGGCATCATACTCTTCGGACTCAATCGCGCCCAGAAGCTTCTCGAGAACGCCGTAGGCACTCATCTCGGGCTTCAGGTCATAGGTGGGAACCTCCTTCGGGGAACGGACCAGAATCCTGTCCTCGCCCTCGTTGGGTTCCTCTACGCCGCCGTTGAAGAAGAAAGTGACGTGCGCGTACTTCTCGGTCTCCGCGATTCTGGCCTGTTTCATTCCCTGCGCGGCAAGCCACTCGCCGAAGGTATTGGTGACATCGACCTTCTTGAAAGCGATCTCCTTGTTGGGAATCTCGGGATCGTAGTCCTTGAAGCAGACAAAGAACACCTTTTTCCTGGGTCCTCTGTCAAAAAAGCTGAAATCATTGTCGCAGAAGCAGTGAGTGATCTCACGCGCGCGGTCGGGGCGGAAATTGAAGAAAATGATCGAGTCGCCGTCTTTGATCAGGGAGACGGGTCTGTCCCCGTCCAAGACCACCGTGGGCTTCACAAATTCGTCTGTCTCCCCGCGGTCATACGCTCCCTGGATCGCCTCCGCGGAGCTGGCTGCCGTGATGCCCTCGCCTTTTGTCATCGCGTCATAAGCGATCTGGACGCGGTCGTAGTTGTTATCCCGGTCCATCGCGTAATAGCGGCCGCTGATCATCGCGATCTTACCGACGCCGATTTTCTCCATCTCCTTTTCAAGCTGCGCGATATAGTCGATCCCGCTCTTGGGAGGTGTGTCGCGCCCGTCCAGGAAGCACTCCACATATACGCGGTCGAGCCCGTTTCGCTTAGCCATCTCCAGCAGCGCGTACAGATGCGTATTGTGGCTGTGCACGCCGCCGTCGGACAAAAGTCCGAACAGGTGCAGATCCGATCCGCGGATCTTACAGTTGTTGATCGCTGCCAGAAGCTCCGGATTCTCAAAGAAGACACCGTCCTGAATCTCTTTCGTGATCCTGGTCAGCTCCTGATATACGATGCGGCCGGCGCCCATATTCATATGTCCGACCTCAGAGTTGCCCATCTGTCCGTCCGGCAGTCCGACCGCCATGCCGCTCGCGTATCCTTTTACAAAGGGATATTCCCGCATAAGCCTGTCCATGACAGGTGTCTTTGCCATCGCGACAGCATTCGCTTCGGGGTTCTCGTTTAATCCGTAACCATCCAGGATCATTAACACGACAGGTCTGTGGCTCATACAATCTCTCCTTTTCAATCAGCTCTAGATATGTTCAATCAGCTCTATATATGGACGTGGATACACTAGCAGTCTTCTAAAAAAGTATTGTACTACGAAAACGCACAGGCTTCAAGACGCTTTCGGAAAACCCGCATTTGCTTTCTTCCGCCGTATTCTGTATAATGCGGTACATATCTATGACCGGAATTGATCACACCTGCAGGAGGAACCCTCATGAGCAAAGCATCCAGGCGTCTGCCGGATCTGTTCGGCAGCATGGTTTTTGACGAGGAGACAATGAAAGACCGGCTCTCCCCGTCCTGTTACAACGCATGGAAAAAGTCGGTCTCCGACAGAACGCCCCTGGACATCTCCACGGCCAACGAGATCGCGGAGGCGATGAAGCAGTGGGCCGTCGAAAAGGGTGCCACGCATTTCACGCACTGGTTCCAGCCCATGACCGGCGTCACGGCGGAAAAGCACGACAGTTTTATCCTTCCGGCGGGCGGCGGAAAAGTCGTCATGGAATTCTCCGGCAAGGAGCTGGTCCGGGGAGAGCCGGATGCCTCCTCTTTCCCTTCCGGAGGCCTCCGCGCGACATTTGAGGCGCGCGGCTACACAGCCTGGGATCCGACCTCCTTTGCTTTTATCAAGGAGAACTCCCTCTGCATCCCGACAATCTTCTGTTCGTACTCCGGGCATGCCCTGGACAAAAAAACGCCTCTTCTCCGCTCCATGGACGCCGTGAGTAAAGCGGCCGTCCGGATTCTGCGGCTTTTCGGCGACACGACGACGAAGCAGGTCATCGCCCAGGTCGGTCCCGAACAGGAATATTTCCTGCTCGATAAGGAAATGTACAAAAAGCGCGAGGACCTGATCATGACGGGGAGAACCCTCTTCGGCGCCAAACCGCCCCGCGGGCAGGAGCTGGAAGACCACTACTACGGGGCGATCCGCCCCCGGGTGCAGGCCTATATGCAGGATCTGGACAACGAGCTCTGGAAGCTCGGCGTTCTGTCCAAGACCAAGCACAACGAGGTCGCTCCCTCCCAGCATGAAATGGCTCCCATCTACACGGACGCCAACATGGCCTGCGACCAGAATCAGATCACCATGGAGATCATGAAGAAGGTCGCGGACAGGCACGGCCTGGTCTGCCTGCTGCACGAAAAGCCCTTCGCGGGCGTCAACGGCTCCGGCAAACACGACAACTGGTCGCTTGGAACGGATTCCGGCGAAAATCTCTTCCGCCCCGGCTCCACGCCGCGGGAGAACGCGCAGTTTCTCCTGTTCCTGACCGCCTTCATCAAGGGCGTCGACGAATATCAGGACATGCTGCGCGCCACGGTCGCGACCCCGGGCAACGACCACCGTCTCGGGGCGCAGGAGGCCCCGCCGGCCATCGTCTCCATCTTCCTCGGGCAGGAACTGAGCGCCGTCGTGGATTCCATCATCAATGACATGGCCTATACCGGCACCGGAAAGCGCACGCTCTCCATCGGAGTGGACGCCATGCCGCCCATCCCGATGGACAACACCGACCGCAACCGGACCTCTCCCATGGCATTTACGGGCAATAAATTCGAATTCCGGATGGTCGGCTCCTCTCTCTCCATCTCCGGCCCGAACATTGTTCTCAACACCATGATGGCCGAAGAGCTCGGGAAATTTGCCGACGCGCTCGAGCATTCCGACAACTTTCACAGGGATCTCAACGCCCTGATCAAGCGGGAGCTGACAGCGCACAAGCGGATCATTTTTGACGGAAACGGGTACGATGAAGCCTGGGTCGAGGAAGCGCGCCGCCGCGGTCTGTGCAACAACACCTCCACCGTGGACGCCCTCCCCGCCTACATCACCGAAAAAAACATCGCCCTGTTCACGGACCACGCGATCTACACCCGCGACGAAGTGTTCGCGCGCTACAATATCCATGTGGAAAACTACACAGCGACAATCACGATGGAGGCGCGCACCGTGATCGACATGCTCCGCAAGGAAATCCTGCCGGCCGTCTCCCGCTACGGCACGAAGCTGTGCGAGGGGCTTGCGCAGCGCAAATCTCTGGGGCTTCCTTTTAAATATGAAGAAAACAACGCGCGCAACAACTGCCTGCTCTGCGACTGCTTAAGCGATGCCTGCGACAAGCTTGAAAAAGACCTGCGCGGCATCCCCGCGAAGCCGGAGGAGGCCATGCTGTACTGCCACACCATCCTCGTCCCCGACATGAACGAATGCCGGAGCTTCGCCGACGAACTCGAAACCATCACGGCCCGCGAGGCCTGGCCCATCCCCGTTTACTCCGACCTTCTCTTCAGTGAAATCTGACAGGAGATCCGGCAGAAAGAGGGCATACGCAGTGCGGAAAAGCTGCCTGCGCCGCGCGGAAATGCCTCAAAACAGATCATCCGGACGAGAAGACGCTGCAAAGCTGCCCGCGCCGCGCGGAAATGC
>JAUNJS010000026.1:13158-16000 GCA_030533125.1 Eubacteriales bacterium
CGGACGAGAAGACGCTGCAAAGCTGCCCGCGCCGCGCGGAAATGCTGTCTCCAAAGCCGGGAAATGCTGCATGCATGGCGCGGAAAACATCTCTGTCTCATGAAATACCAATAGGGTAGAGGCGGCCCTGCCGCCCTCTACCCCCGACCGGCCCGCGTCCGCCGTCAGGCGGAAAACTCCTTACGCGGGCCGTGTCATAAAAAACGCGGAGGGATTTCCCTCCGCGCTTTTTTCATCTCATGTTTCTCTTTATAAAGTTCTTCTTTCGATTTTTGACGGCGAAAGGACGCGCTCACCCTGCTCCGAATCCAGAATCATCAGGGCAAGTCCCTCGCGGACCTGTACGGAAGCCGCGCGGTTTTCCGGCGCGCGGGACACCTCATTGCTCACACCCAGGGGAAAAGCATTCGTCAGCTCCGCGTCGTGCAGCGGATATTTCATTCCTTCAAGCGTGACGCCTTTCAGACAGCTGTCCAGCGCAAACAGGGAGAATGTCCCTTCAAATTCCCCGGGAAGGAGGACTCGTTCACCGCGCAGAACGGAAACTAGCGTCGTGCGCCATACTCCTTTATCCGGTCTCTTCTCCAGCATATATCCGAAAACGCCCTGTTCGCGCAGAAAGGCGAGCGTCTGGATATTGGCGATGGTGTGGTCCAGCCGTCCGCCCAGAGCTCCGTAAATTATGATCTTCCGGTATCCCCTCTCCAGACAGACTTTTGCCGCGTAAACGGTGTCCGTGTCGTCTTTCTCACAGGGAAGCCGCAGGAGTTTTTCCGGATGCTTCCTTTCCAGCGCCTCCAGATACGGAGCGTATTTCTTCTCCAGGGAATCAAAATCCCCCAGCACCAGATCCGGCGCGATCCCCTGGGCGAGGAGCCTGGAAAGGCCGGCGTCGACAGCGACCACCAGATCTCCCGGACGGACCGGGATTTCCATGGGTTCGTAAGCGCCGGCACACATCAGGATGGCCTTTTTTTCCGTCATTTCAGCTCCATTGTCCTGACCACTTCCATGTTCTGCATGATATAGGTCGCGAGGGAAATGATGGTCAGCGCAAGGGCAATCCACATACAGATATTCGTCAGAAGCTGAAGAGAGGAAAGGTTCATGATCATGAGAATGATCATAATCATCTGGAACGTAGTCTTCCATTTTCCCCAGTAATTGGCCGCGATCACAATCCCGTGCTCAGTCGCGATCAGGCGGAATCCGCTGATGATAAACTCTCTGGCCACGATAATCACGACGATCCAGGAAGGGATCCTGCCAAGCTCGATCAGGCAGATCATGCCGGAGATCGTGAGCACCTTGTCCGCGAGAGGATCCATGAATTTACCGAAGGTCGTCACAAGATTGTACTTGCGCGCGATCTTTCCATCCAGAAGATCCGTCAGCGACGCGATGATAAAAAGCGCGAGCGCCGCCCACTTCAGCGTATCATTCGATTTTGAAAGCAAAAGAGCCGCCACAAAAAACGGGACCAGCACCACACGCAGAACGGTAAGTTTATTCGGCAGATTCATTCTATAACCTCCTCTTCCCGGATGCAGCTTTCCTGCATCGTTACTCATTTTCCCGGCAGATACGCTGCATACGCAGCATGCCGATTCAGTGTGAAAACCGCTCCGTACGGAATCTGTTTTCCACATCCGTACCTGACAGATCCACCGCCCGCGCGGTGTAATTCATTTACAATTACGCAGCAGGCATTTGTCCGGACGCGCCGGACCCGCTGTCATTCCCCGGCGGGCACCCCGATCAGATCATACTGGTCAGAGCCGGTTACCTTCACCATGAGAAAATCGCCGGTCATCAATTCCCGCCCGGTCTCGATAAACAGCGTTCCGTCCACGCCGGGCGCGTCCATATAGGTACGCGCGGTATATACATCTTCGCCGACTATTTTTCCCTCGACAACAGCCTCCAGCGTCTTCCCCCGCATGCGCCGCGCGTTCCGGAACGCGATTTCCTGCTGCAGGAGCATCAGCTCCCTCCTGCGTTTGTTTTTCACGGGCGCGGGAACCTGCGACGGCATCTTTGCCGCGGGCGTTCCCTCTTCCCGTGAGTAGGCAAACACGCCGAGCCGGTCAAACTTCATCTTTTTAACAAATACCTTCAGCGTTCTATGGTCTTTTTCCGTCTCGCCCGGAAATCCTGTGATCAAAGTCGTGCGGATACAGATGTCCGGGATCTCCCGGCGCAGAAGCGCAATCTTCTCCTCCAGTTCTTTCCGGTCTGTGCGGCGTCCCATTTTCCGGAGAATGTCATCCGAAGCATGCTGGACCGGCATGTCGATGTAGTGCAGAACCTTCGGCTCCTCGCGGATCGTCCTGACGAGCTCCGGAGTGATCTCCTCCGGATAGCAGTACAGCAGGCGGATCCAGCGGATTCCGCGGATGGCCGCAAGGGCATGCAGAAGCTCCGGCAGTTTCTTCTCCCCGTATATGTCCGTTCCGTAAAGAGTTGTCTCCTGCGCCACCAGAATCAGTTCCTGAACACCCTGTTCCGCAAGCTCCCCGGCAGTCCGGAGCACCTGCTCCATCGGCAGGCTTCTGAAGGGACCGCGGATGGACGGAATCACGCAATAAGTGCAGTGCTTGCTGCACCCTTCCGCAATCCGCAGGTACGCGGATCCGTTCGGCGTGGTCAGAAGACGTTTCCCGTCCGCGCGCGGCATCTTCCGCAGGTCATTCATGCGGATGATCAGCTGCTTCGCCCTTTCCGCGGTTGCTCCGGATACGTCTGCACCTGCTTCCGGCCGGCTTTTTTTGGAATCTCCGGCACCGGGCTCCGCAGGCTGTCCGGCTTCCGCGTGTTCTCCGGTTTCATCCGGCCGTCCGGC
>JAUNJS010000609.1 GCA_030533125.1 Eubacteriales bacterium
TGATTTGCTGGAAGGAATCGTGACCCGGGTCGACTATCCGGGAAAAGGGATCGTACAGACACAGGAGGGCCCCTGCGCCGTCAAAAATGTCCTGCCGGGGCAGCACGTCCGTCTGCGCGTGACGAAAAAAAGACACGGCAAGGCGGAGGGGACCCTGCAGGAAGTATTGGAAAAATCTCCTGTGGAACGCACAGCGCCCTGCCCGCATTTCGGTGCCTGCGGCGGCTGCGTCTACCTGAATCTCCCGGAAGAGCAGGAGGCCGCTTTAAAATGCGGCCAGGTCCGGCGCCTGCTGGAGGAATCCATGCAGCGGGCCGCGCAGCTTTCCGGGATCGGGACAGAAGAGCATGACAGCGTCCTCGCGCCGGAGAACTGGTTCGAGGGGATCCTCTCAAGCCCCAGAACCAGCGAATACCGCAATAAGATGGAATACACCTTCGGGGATGCCTGGAAAGACGGCCCCCTTGCGCTCGGCATGCACAAACGGGGCGGTTTTTATGACATCGTCACGGTCGACGGGTGCAGACTGACCGATCCCGATTTTTCCCTCATCCTGCGGACTGTGCTGGAGTATTTCCGGAAGACACCGGAAGTCCCCTTCTATCACAGACTCCGCCACACCGGGTATCTGCGCCACCTGCTCGTGCGCCGCGCAGCCTTTACCGGCGAGATCCTGGTCGACCTCGTCACCACCACACAGCTGCGGCTCGACCTGTCCGGGCTGGTCGAGAAGCTCGTCTCCCTGCACCAGCCGGAACAGGACCTCTCTGCAGGCGCGGAAAAAGCGGCCGGAACGGAGGAATCCGACGGCAGAAATGAATCGATCGGAGTAAATAAATCTGACGGAAAAAATGAATCGACCGGAATAAATGAATCTGCCGTTGCGAAACAGTCCGCGGCGCCGCGTCTTCGCGGAAAAATCGTCGGGATCCTGCACACCTCCAACGATTCCCTTGCGGATGTGATCGCGGATCAGGGCACCGAAATTCTGTACGGAACGGATCATTTTACGGAGGAGCTTCTGGGCCTCCGCTTTACGGTGACGCCTTTTTCCTTTTTCCAGACCAACAGCTACGGCGCGGAAGTGCTCTATGAAACCGCGAGACAGTTCCTGACAGAGCGGAGCAGCCGCTGCGGCATTGTCTATGACCTCTACTGCGGAACCGGTACCATCGCCCAGCTGATGGCGCCCTATGCGGACAAGGTGATCGGCGTGGAGATCGTGGAGGAGGCTGTGGAGGCCGCGCGTGAAAACGCGGAGAGAAACGGCCTGTCCAACTGTGAATTCATCGCGGGCGACGTCCTGAAGGTTCTGGACGGGATTGAAGAGAAGCCCGATACCATCATTCTTGATCCGCCCCGGGACGGGATCCACCCCAAAGCCCTGCCGAGGATCATTGCCTACGGCGTGGAGAATATCCTGTATATCTCCTGCAAACCGACCAGCCTTGCCCGTGACCTGCCCGCCTTCATCGCAGCCGGATACCGGCCCGTCCGCGGCGTGTGCGTCAACCAGTTTCCCTGGACTTCGTCTGTGGAGACCGTGTGCCTTTTGTCTAAAACTGTCTGATGCGAAACAACAGAGCAGCGGAAAAGTGGATTTGGATGAGATGGACGTGACCTCAGCAGAGGCACAAAAAAACCGCCGCTCCGTTTCGGAGTGGCGGTTTGCTATGTAATACAGCCCGCGCGGGACAGAAGTGCCTTTTTATTATTCAGACGGATATAAAAGTCAAAAAAGTCTGATACAATAAAAATATACTGCTTTCAGATGAATATTGATTTGATTTCAGTCGTATGATTGGCTATAA
>JAUNJS010000610.1 GCA_030533125.1 Eubacteriales bacterium
TTCCGTAAGGTCATGTTTGCACGGCAGTCCATGTTTTTCCGGCAGGCCATGCTTTCCTCCAGGCACTGAAGGATCGTCTGCGGCAGCCTGTCAAGAGTGGAAACGCGGAATCTGTCTTTCAGCAGTTTTCCGAAGCTGTGTTTGATCGCTTCGCAGTAACGCCTGTAGCAGTCTTCGCGGTCATCGATCGCGATGTGGTAGATCTCGAATTTCTTCAGCGCTTCCACATACAGGCTCCGGGTGTCCACATCCGCCTGCAGCTGGTCGCCGGTGATCTCCGCAAGGCGCCCGGCAGGCAGATAGGGATTCATCGGCTCATCCCCCAACGTGATGATGATGCCCTTTTGTCCTCTCTTCCAGCAGTCCAGTCTGGTGTGGCAGAGACCCATGTACCAGGCGGCTGTATAGGATTCGAAGCTGTTGCCTCCGCCTCCTCGCTCAAACCAGATCTTGTCAAGATGCTGCGCGATGCGGATGTCCGATTCAAACTGGGAGATCTGGACGGGCGCCTTGTCATAGGCGAGATCCCCGATTCCCATGACCATAAATTCCACATCTTTATACTGATCAAGAATGTTCTGCATGATCACATTGAGGGATGCCGCGGTCCTGAGGCAGGCGCCGCCCATGGATCCGGTGACGTCCAGAGCCAGGATGACCGGCACTGTCTCGGGATGCTCCTCATTGTCACAGCACTCGCGGATCACTTTATAAGGATCCAGTTCCGGATCCAGCGCCCTGGCCCGGTACATGTCCTGCGCACCTCGCATCCTGGATGTATCAATATGCCCGTCCGCACGGACGGTCCTTCTGTTTTTTGCGGCATATTTTGCAAAATCCTCTCTTTTCCAATATCCTCCGCCCATTTTGTACCTCCTCTCGTAAAAGCGGTTTTCGCCGCTTTAATTTCTGAATTACGGACGCCGGTCTGATCGGCTGCAGGAACGCTGTTCTGTGATGTCCGATGGCTTTTCAGAGTTTTCCGGAAGTCTTTCTCAGAACAGTGTGTCTTCCTCCATGTCTTTGTCTCCGCCATCATCGTCAACTTCTTCCGGATCGTCTCCTTCAAAGAGATTTCCGAAGAGATCGTCGAAACCGCCGCTCTTCATCAGCAGGAGCGGCATCAGCATGTTCGTGTTCATCCCGCCGGACGGCGCCGCAGTGTTTGCACCGCTGAAGGGCGTCATTCCTGTGCTTCCTCCGCCGGCGGCTGCCGCGCAGCCGCCGCCCTCGAAGAGACTGCTCATCATCATGAATTTCATCATCTTCGCGATATTCTTTTTGCCGCAGATGGAAGCGCCGTCTCCGAACAGGGACACGATCTTTCCGTAAAACCAGGTGTTGCCCATGAAAATGTGTCGTTCTGGAAGGAGAGTTTCCACAGTGGCATTTTCATAATTGATCACTTCGATGCTGTCTTTCCCGGCACGCCTGACGCAGGCGGGCTTTCCGCCGGACAGGATGATGTCACCCGGCTTTACTCTGGACGCGGGGATCACAAAAAACATCCCTTCGCCGAAACTGAATACCATGTTGTCGCAGTTGCGGAGCTTTCCGGTCTTTACGTTATAGCTGCGATATCCCGCGGATGTTTTGACTGCGATCCCGAAGGGAGACAGCATGCACATTCCCTTCTGGACCTTCATGAACATCCCGTTAAACATATTGTTCATTTTCTGCCTCCTTCTCTTTTATGTAATGAATGTTTTTGCTGCATATATAATAGTCACATTGACTATAATTAAACTACCACGCTCCCATTCACTTGTCAATACTTTTTTAGTCTATTTGACTATAAATATTGGAATC
>JAUNJS010000227.1:0-256 GCA_030533125.1 Eubacteriales bacterium
TACATCCGAATTGTTCCCTCCATCCCCGTCTGCGGGGACAGCATCTTCCGGTCCTTCTTTTGTTTCTTTGTCCTGTGCCCGGGCCAGTTCCAGGAACAGTTCTTCAAAAGCCACTGCCTGAAGCGTCCACCTTTCCTCTCCGGAAGCTTCGGCTTCCGCGCTGCTTTCGTCTGCTGCCGCGCCGGCTCCGGCTTCCGCGCTGCCCTCGTCTTCTGCCGTGTCGGATTCCGCTTCCCCGCTCCGAAGATCGTCTGGA
>JAUNJS010000227.1:266-827 GCA_030533125.1 Eubacteriales bacterium
GCTGTGCGTCTGCCGTGGCTGCTCCGGCTTCCTCTCGGGCCTAGTCTTCTTCCGTGGCTTCTTCGGTTTCCGCGCTGCTTTCATCTGCTGTCGCTCCGGCTCCGGCTTCCGTGCCGTCTTCGTCTGCTGCCGTTTCGGAATCCCCTTCCCGGCCTGCCGCAGCGCTTTTTTCAGGCAGAATGTCCGAAGCGCCAAAAGAAAAGAGCACAAAGGTCTCCCCGTCCGGTGTTTCCGGCGTGAAAACAGCGGAGGCTGTGACCGCTTCTTCACCCGCCATCAAAGGATCGCCGGTATCTTTTCTCATCAGGCTTCCCTTCAGACGATAAGTATATCCCGGAAGAAGGTTTTCCCAGACAACGCGGTCCCGGATGGTAATAAGTCCCTCCGCTGTCAGAGTCTTGCTCTCATCGTCTTCACCGGCCGCGAAGGTGCGGATCTTCGGATAGTAGATGGTCTGGTCCTCATCTTCCGGATCTTCATGGACAGCGATCGGAGGCCCGGACGGAAGGGGTTCCCCCGGATCATCCGGATTTTCCGGCCCGTCGGGATTCTGCGGCGTAT
>JAUNJS010000227.1:837-5599 GCA_030533125.1 Eubacteriales bacterium
GTCCGGTGTGTCCGGCTGATCCGGTGTATCAGGGGTGTCCGGCGTATCCGGCTGACCCGGTTCGCCGTCTCCCGCCAGATACAGCCGCTCAAACGCCACAGCTGTGGTTCCCTCCAGAAGAGACGCATCGTAGGTAAAGGTCAGATTCACCGTCTCCGAGGCTTTTTCCGCCCTGAAGGAGGCGCTCGCTGTGATCTCCCGCCCGTCTCTGTCTTTCAGAGGCCTCCCGGTCGATTTGTCGACCAGAAAACCGGTCACGAGATATTCTGTTCCCGGACGGAGTCCGTCACAGGTCACGTGATCGACGGTGACAGCGCCGTCCCGGGCATTTCCGATCCTCATCCCGGACAGCAGATCCTCCACCTGTGTTTCAATGGTGACAATGTCCACGGACTGGGCTTCGTCATCCGGATCCGCGTGCTCCGCAATCAGTTTCGGAGTGTCACCTGTTTCTCCGGCAGCATTTTCTCCGTTTTCATCCCGGGTGTTTCCGTTTCCTCCGTTTTCATCCTGCCCGTTTCCACCCTGGCTTTCCGGTGCTGTTTCAGGGGAAGACGATTCAGAAACATATTCATAGCATACCAGCGTCCCGGCCGGAGCCCTGGAGGCATCAAAAGTAAAGCGGAGCTGTACTGTCCCGCTCGGAGACAGGATTTTTCTGGTCTTCACCGCCTCCACTGTCCGGTTTCCGATCCTGAGAGGCTCCCCTGTCTCCCGGACATAGATCACCCCGTGGAAAGTGACTTCTTTTCCGATATATGTTTCCATGCCCGCGTAAGTGACCGTATCAATCAGCGTCACCATACCTTCCCTGCTGATAAAATGGTCTCCTTCCTCGTCGACGAGTTCTGTCTCCAGAACCGGCTTCAGTGTGTTTTCCACATTGCCCAGGGAGATCTGCTGATTGTCCGCATAGATGCTGATATCCCCGGAGTACATCTTCATTCCCCGGTTATTTTCCCCCTCGATCTCCTCTATATGATAGTCTCCGTAAGGAAGGGCTCCCAGCGAATCCTCCGGCTCGGTCCCGATCCCGAACCAAAGCCGGCCGGTTTCCTCCTTCTGCATCGCCGCCCATGCCGCCGTGCTCTCAAAAGAGCCGTTCCGGTCTGTCGTGAACCGGTGCGTCTCCAGGGTGTTCCCCTCTTTGTCCAGCCCTGAGATCTCAAATGTCACGCCAGCCATACGGTTCTGCGTATATCCGTCTATTTTCCGGATTGAAAAGTCTCCGCGCATAATCCGGTTCGCGATGGAAGTCTCCGTGCTGCCGGTCAGATCTACTGTTTTATGGTCTTCCCGGACGGAAAAACGCACAGGCTGCGACTCTTTCAGCAGATAGCCCTCCGGAGGTGTGATTTCCTCGACCCGGTACGAGCCGTAGGAGAGCGCGTCCGCCTTTGTTTCGGCAATCCCGTTTTTGTCCGTCACGACCGTCATGGCCGGCGCGCCGGGGAGCACTTTTTTTCCGTCCGCATAAATCGAGAGGTCGCCATCGTTATAGATCCGGAAGATTGCTCCCTCCAGCGAAGCGCCGCCAAGCGCTGTGCCCTTTTTTGTCTCGTAATCGATCTTCCCGATTTTCACACCCCCGAAGATGAGCCTGTCCACGCTTTTCACAGTCAGAGTTTCGGTCAGGGACTCGAGCCTGAATTCATGGATTTCCTCATCCGGAAGATATCCCTCCGGCGTCTTCGTCTCTTTCACAAAGTAGGTTTTCCCTGCCAGCATCTCTATGATATTCGAACTTCCGTCTTCTTTTATTATAAAAGTTCCGGCAGCAGCCTTTCCTTCCGCAGCGTCATCCCGGGTCTTATACAGCCCGTACTGCGCGCCTGCGATCGGCATGGTATCCTGTTCTTTTCCCTCCGGCTCCTCGGAAGAGCTCTTGAAGACCGTGATTTTCCCCTTTCTGGGCTTCTCGACGGACTCCGCCGTTGAGAGGGTGTCCGCAGCCACATTCACGTTATAGGTCTTCGTGTCAATCAGAAATCCCGGCGACGGCGTCGTTTCTTTCAAGGTATAATTGCCGCAGAGCACCGTCAGCGTGTTGGAAGTGCCGTCTGTCCCGGTCGTCAGGGTTCCCGCCTCCTCTCCGCTCTTGTCATACAGCTTGTACACCGCTCCCGCGAGACTGTAGGGAGTGCTGTCCGCCTCCGGATCCTCCGACCTCTTGCACACCCGGACCTTCCCCGTTTTCGGCTTCTCGACAGATTCCACTGTCGAGAGATTGTCAGCCGTCACCTTCACCGTGTAGGTTTTCGAATCGATCAGAAAACACGGCGAGGCGGTTGTTTCCTTCACTGTATAATCACCGCAGAGTACCGTCAGCGTGTTGGAGACGCCGTCTGTTCCGGTTGTCAGCGTTCCCGCTTCTTCTCCGTTCCTGTCATAAAGCTTGTAAACCGCTCCCGCGAGGCTGTACGGACTGCTGTCCGCCTTCGGATTCTCCGACTGCTTGCGCACACGGACTTTTCCTGTCTTCGGCGTCTCGACGGAGTCCACCGTAGCGACCGTATCCGCGGTCACTTTCACGTTGTAGGTCTTCGTGTCAATCAAAAATCCGGGCGATGCTGCGGTCTCCTTCACGGTGTAGCTGCCGCAGAGCACGGTCAGCGTGTTCGAGGTTCCGTCCGCACCCGTCGTGAGGGTGCCGGCCTCCGCGCCCGCGCTGTCATAAAGCTTATACACCGCTCCTGCCAGGCTGTAGGGACTGCTGTCCGCCTTCGGATCCTCCGACTGCTTGCGCACCCGGACTTTTCCTGTCTTCGGCGTCTCAACGGAGTCCACTGTCGAGACCGTATCCGCGGTTACTTTCACGTTGTAAGTCTTTGTATCAATCAGAAATCCGGGCGAAGCAGTGGTCTCCTTCACGGTATAGCTGCCGCAGAGCACGGTCAGCGTATTCGAGGTTCCGTCCGCACCCGTCGTGAGGGTGCCGGCCTCCGCGCCGGTGCTGTCATAAATCTTATACACTGCTCCTGCCAGGCTGTAGGGACTGCCGTCCGCCTTCGGGTCTTTTGATTGTTTCTTCACCCGGACTTTCCCTGTTTCCGGTTTCTCGACCGATTCCACCGTCGAGAGGCTGTCCGCAGTCACCTTCACATTGTAAGTCTTCGTATCAATCAGAAATCCCGGTGAAGCCGTCACTTCCCTGATCGTATAGCTGCCGCAGGGAACCGTCAGTGTGTTCGAGGTTCCGTCCGCTCCCGTCGTAAGGGTGCCGGCTTCCGCGCCGCTCTCATCGTACAGCTTGTATACCGCTCCCTTGAGACTGTAGGGATCCCGGTTCGCCGCAGGATCCTGCGGCACCTTCTTCAGAGATACAGTCCCCTTCTGTTTCTGGTTCGTGATCTCTGTCCACACGGTCTGTGTGACGCTTTCCGCCGCGGTCAGCTTCTTAATCCCGGCAGCGAGACTGTATCCTGCCGGCGCCGAAATCTCCCTGACATAATAGGTCTTGCCGGCAAGGACATCCAGCAGATTCGATTTCCCGTCACTCCCCGTTGTCAGAAAGCCCTCGGGATTTTCCTCATTCCGGGCATCCTCCGCGCTTGTATACAATCCGAATTTCGCGCCGGTGAGGACTTTGCCGGTCTCCGCGTCCTTCTTGATGATTCCGACTTTGGCATAGCGGGGGGTATTGGTCACTTTTATGGTTTTCCCTTTTCCCTCCTGCAGAACATAAGGTCCGAAGGGCTCCGACTGTGTCTGATATCCCTTCGGGGTGCTCACCTCTTTCAGATAATATGTACCCGGAGCGCAATAAAAGACCGTCCGGTTGTTGAGGCCGCTTTTGCTGGTAAGACCGATCGGGATCGGATCCAGCTCCTGTGTCATCTCCGCATCGGACCAGACCTGCGCCCGGCTGGTGCATGCCTGGTCTGTATACATACGGAAATTGACGGTTCCGCCGGACGCGGTCTCATGCAGACAGTACGCGCTGTACCCGCTCCTCATATCCGGGTCCGAAGAAGCCTTGATCAGGACAACGCTGGAGGATTCCTCTTCCTCCATCCGCCCGAAAACATATGGCTGAATCCAGTGGCCGTCCTTCTGGACTCTGGCACTGATATATACAATGACCTTGTCCGGATCCAGCGCCGGCTTTCCGGCTACACCCTCGCGATAGGCATTGATCAGGGCGCGGAGATTGCTTCCTACATTCGGCCTGTCATATTCGACACCGCCCAGTTCGGAAAACCGCATGGACATGGCTTCATGGCACGCCGCAATCGCGACCTCCCGGGAGTTTTCACCAAACCCTCTGGAGCGGGCAAGCTCCTCTCCGTAATCGTCCAGCATTGTATAATAGTAGAGTTTGATCATGACGGCGTCCATCACTCTGGTGACTCCGGGCAGAACGGATCCTTTTGCCCATCCCCGGTCATCCGGCGACACGCAGATCCCCACATACTCGTTGCTGTCTTCGTCCCGGATATTCACCGGCGTCGTGTGTCCGTGGTGCCCGTGGACATCTTCTCCGATCCCGAGCTCTTCATAGTCAATCTCGGCGCTTTTACTGATGATTGTCGCCTGGGAAAGCGTGGAGGCCGCCCCTTTGCGCGCACCGCCGGTGACACTCGCGAAAGCCCGGCTGAATTCCTCGTCCGTCATCCACTCCTCTTCCGCCGCTTCCCCGGCATCCGCTGCCGCCTCTGCAGTTCCTTCCGCTGTTCCTTCCGCGTCTTTGCCCGGGGATGACTCTGTTCCGGATTCCGCGCCGCGGTCCCCGTCTTTGCCCTTCTCCCCGGATCCGTTTTCT
>JAUNJS010000611.1 GCA_030533125.1 Eubacteriales bacterium
CGGATTTGCCCTTGAGCATGTCGGAGAGCGACTTGAGGGCGCGGTTGCCGGGTCCCGTGACAGGACGGCCCCTGCGGCCGTTGTCGATCAGGGCGTCGACCGCTTCCTGCAGCATGCGCTTCTCGTTGCGCACAATGATGTCCGGCGCGCCGAGATCCAGAAGTCTCTTGAGGCGGTTGTTCCGGTTGATGATCCTGCGGTACAGGTCATTGAGGTCTGAAGTCGCAAAACGCCCGCCGTCCAGCTGCACCATCGGGCGGAGATCCGGAGGAATGACCGGAATGCAGTCAAGGATCATCCACGCGGGAGAATTGCCGGACTCGCGGAACGCCTCGATGACCTCGATGCGCTTGATAATGCGCGCGCGCTTCTGCCCGGAGGCATCCTCCATCTGGGCGGAAAGCTCCTCGTACTCTTTTTCAATATCAATTTTCAGCAGAAGCTCCTTGATCGCCTCCGCGCCCATCCCCGCGCGGAACCGGCTGCCCCACTGATCTTTGGCCTCCTGATACTCCCGCTCGGAGAGCACTTTCTTGACCTCAAGATCAGACGAGCCCTGGTCCAGCACGATGTAACTGGCAAAATAGAGGACCTTTTCCAGAAGCTTGGGGGAGATGTCAAGGATCAGTCCCATGCGGCTGGGAATCCCCTTGAAATACCAGATGTGGGATACCGGCGCGGCCAGCTTGATATGTCCCATGCGCTCGCGGCGCACGCTGGACTTTGTCACCTCGACGCCGCAGCGGTCGCAGATCATTCCTTTATACCTGATCTTCTTGTACTTTCCGCAATGGCACTCCCAGTCTTTGGTGGGTCCGAAAATCTTCTCGCAGAAAAGGCCGTCCCGCTCCGGTTTCAGTGTCCTGTAATTGATGGTCTCCGGCTTTGTCACCTCGCCGTAAGACCATTTATCCATGATCTTCTCCGGAGAGGCAAGACCGATTTTGATGGAATCAAAAGTGACCGGCTGATAGTTCTGCTGTTTTGTATTCGGCATTTTTCTCTCCATGTCGAAGCGCTCTGCGCTGAGACATCCGTGGAGAAAACCGGCGCGCGCGGCAAGGCAAAGCCACGCATCGCGTATTTCTCTCCTGCGGGATCGGCGATGGTCCGCGGCGCTCCGGCGCAGACCGTCGAGATTGAAAAACGGCGCGGCCGGCGGCGCGTCTGCCACGCATGGCGCCGTTTTTCAGTCTTGTCTCTTTATCTCAGAAGCTTGTGTACCGGCTGTCCGGCAGCTGTCATTTCATAATAAAAAATATCTGAAGCCTGTGCGGCGGCTGTCCGGCAGCTGTCATCTCATAATATCTGAAGCCTGTGCGGCGGCTGTTCAGTAGCTGTCGCCGTCATATTCGTCCGTTCCGTAATTCCCGCCGAAATCATCTTCATCTTCTACGGGCTGGAAATTTTCAGGCTCGGAAACATCCTCCAGTTTGCCCTTCTCGTTGAATTCCTTGCTGGTAAAACCGGCGCGGGAGAGGCTTCCCTCGTCTGTCCCGCCGTAGTCCTTGAGGTTATTGGCCATCGCGAACCGGTACAGAGAGGACTCTCCGTAATCAATGTCCTCGGTGATTTCGACCTCTGTCCCGTCATCCTGCAGTACACGGACATCCAGTCCCAATGCCTGGAGCTCTTTCAGGAGAACCTTAAAGGATTCCGGAATGCCCGACTCGGGGATATTCTCCCCCTTGATGATCGCCTCATAGGTCTTGACACGGCCCACACCATCATCCGATTTAACCGTCAGAATCTCCTGCAGGGTATAAGCCGCGCCGTAAGCTTCCAGCGCCCAGACTTCCATTTCTCCG
>JAUNJS010000612.1 GCA_030533125.1 Eubacteriales bacterium
CGTAAGCTTCCAGCGCCCAGACTTCCATTTCTCCGAAACGCTGTCCGCCGAACTGCGCCTTTCCTCCGAGAGGCTGCTGTGTCACGAGGGAGTAAGGTCCCGTGGAACGGGCATGGATCTTGTCGTCCACCAGATGGTGGAGCTTGAGATAATGCATGTGTCCGATCGTGACCGGGTTGTCAAAATATTCCCCTGTCCGGCCGTCGCGCAGCCACACCTTGCCGTCCGGCGTAATCGGGACGCCCTTCCACAGCTCTCTGTGGGCGCGGTTCGTGTAGAGATACTTCATGATCTCCGGATCGACTTTTTCCTTGTATTTTTCCTCGAACTCCTCCCATTCCGTATTGACATAGTCGTTGGCCATGACCAGCGCGTCCACGATATCCGTCTGGCTCGCGCCGTCGAAGTTCGGTGTCGCGACATTGAATCCGAGGGCCTCCGCGGCCAGGGACAGGTGGATCTCCAGGATCTGCCCGATATTCATACGGGACGGAACACCCAGCGGATTCAGGACGATGTCCAGGGGACGGCCGTTGGGCAGGTAAGGCATGTCTTCGATCGGGAGGACGCGGGAGACAACGCCCTTGTTTCCGTGGCGGCCCGCCATCTTGTCGCCGACCGATATTTTTCTTTTCTGCGCGATGTAGATGCGCACAGATTCATTGACGCCGGGGGAGAGCTCATCTCCGTTATCCCGGGTAAACTTCTTGGTATCCACAATGATTCCGTACTCACCGTGCGGAACCTTCAGGGAGGTATCCCTGACTTCGCGGGCTTTTTCGCCGAAGATCGCGCGCAGCAGGCGCTCCTCCGCCGTCAGCTCGGTCTCGCCCTTGGGCGTGACCTTGCCGACCAGGATATCACCGGCCCGGACCTCCGCGCCGACGCGGATGATTCCCTCTTCGTCGAGGTCTTTAAGCGAATCCTCGCCGACTCCGGGGACATCGCGGGTGATCTCTTCCGGCCCCAGCTTCGTATCGCGCGCCTCGCACTCGTATTCCTCGATGTGGACCGAGGTGTAGACATCATCGCGCACCAGGCGCTCGGAGAGAAGGACAGCGTCCTCGTAATTGTAACCCTCCCACGTCATGAACCCGATCAGAGGGTTCTTGCCGAGCGCGAGCTCGCCGTTCGCGGTGGAAGGTCCGTCCGCGATGACCTGGCCGCGGACAATGTGCTCGCCGGTGTTGATGATCGGTTTCTGGTTATAGCAGTTGCTCTGGTTGCTGCGCTCGAACTTGGTCAGATGGTAAGTCCGTCTGTTGCCGTCGTCCTCGCGGACGACAATTTCATTCGCGTCCACAAACAGGACGGTCCCGTCCGCCTCGGCGATTACGCATACGCCGGAGTCAATCGCCGCCTTGACTTCCATGCCGGTTCCGACGGCAGGCGCGTCCGTCGTCAGGAGCGGAACCGCCTGACGCTGCATGTTCGAGCCCATCAGGGCGCGGTTGGCGTCGTCGTTCTGCAGGAAGGGAACCAGGGACGTCGCTACGGAGAAGACCATGCGGGGCGAAACATCCATGTATTCGAATACGCTTTTATTATAGGAAGAAGTCTCCGTCCGATAGCGTCCGGAAACGTTGTTGTGCACAAAATAGCCGTTCTCGTCCAGCTCCGTGCTGGCCTGCGCGACATGGTAATTATCTTCTTCGTCCGCTGTCATATAGACGACTTCGTCCGTGACGCGGGGACCGTTCGGGTCCTCCTGATCCACTTTTCTGTAGGGCGCCTCAATAAAGCCATACTGGTTGATCCGCGCATAGCTTGCCAGGGAGTTGATCAGGCCGATGTTGGGACCTTC
>JAUNJS010000613.1 GCA_030533125.1 Eubacteriales bacterium
CTCCGACAATGATTGTCCGATCCAAATAATGAATGTTTCTCTCGCGGATCGCGCCGCTCACGGTCTGTATCTGCCTGTCCGACAGCTGGGCGATGTTCATTGTGTTCTCGCACGATACACGCATATCACCGGATAATATCTGGTCGCTGAACTCCCTGTCCACTGAGCCGATTCTGTCAATGGCTCTGGAATACTTGCTGTATTTCTCCACGGTGCTGGGGGAAAGATGGTATTCTTGCCCGAGTCTGCGTGACGTCCTTCTGGAAGATACTTCGGCAGTTGGTTCGACCCACATTCTGGGTCGAACCTCCGTGTACTGGTTGTGGCCTTGTGGATTCATCGCGCCGAGGCGCTTCTCAGCTTCGTGTCGCTTGCCGATAAGATAGCGCCGCCTTTCCTCAGTGATATTGCGTCGCCCCATTTGGTTAGAGCATATCCATGATATGGCTTCATCCCGGTTCTCGATCAGGATGGGATTCACGTTGAAGAGAATGTCATGCTGGCGGCAAATCTTGTAGCGATTGTGCCCATCCAGTATGATATTATCCCATATCGTGATAGGGTCACGGCAGCCATCCCGCAGGATATTGGCCTCCAGCTGCGCATATTCCTCCTTGGAAAGCGGCGGCACCAGGGACTCAAACTCGGGATCAATGATGAGTTGGTATCGGTATCTCATTCTGCGCTCCATTATACTCAGGAATCATGCCATGCGGCGCTTCCGTTGGGGAAACACAAACCGAGGTATCAAAGTCAAAGGCTACAATGTCTTTGCCTTTTATGACTCTGCCGGTCAGTCGATAGGACTTTCCGTCCTCCCATTTCCAACAAGGGCGAAGCTGATCCGTCAAAGCGCGACTGCTCAGATCAAAGTTCTTCTGGCTGTCTACGTGGATGCCTGCAGACCTGAAAGCTCGTGCTTCGTTAGCATCGCTGGCCTGAACCGCGATGATCTGCTGCTCAGGGTTGACGAGCAGTCTGATATAGTCTGGACTGTTCATAAGCTTAAGCGTTGCCCGATAGATTCTGATACGACCTTTACGGAAGTCGAGAGTCATGTACGGGGTTGTCGCTGGTTGCATCGATTACACCTCCTGGCATGGCTGGCGTAGATAAGACATTTCGTGACAATGGGGCAGGTACGGGTTGCTGCGCCTCTTCCTTCAAACCGAACACAGCATAGCCATTGTAGATGTTCAAGTGAAGCCGCTTGCGGTGTTCATCCACAGGAAGTCCGAACTGATTTCTCCATTCCTCGGGATAAATGGGCTTGCGGGAAGTGGTGCGCTTTTCTTTGCCCTCATCCGTTACAGTGATGCTGCGCTGGTAGGCTTCATAGGCTTTGAGATCAAAGACAAACAGATACTCGTCCTGACGTTTGACGAGCTTTCCAATGAGTTTATATCGGCAAGCAGAGTCCCATTCCATCAGCTCCAGTATCTTTGCATAGAATATCCGGCAGGTGATAGACTTGGGCTTGTTGGAGGCAGTTTTCCAGATGAAGGAATCCTTCATACGACCGTTTGATCGGCTGCACAAACGACCGGCTGTTGGATTCGTGGTTCTATGCCAAGATGCCACCCGAGGAAAAAGAAAAGCTGCGAGAGGGATATCCGCGTCAACTCTGGCATGGCGGTCATGTGCGGGTTATCCGGCCATCTGTACTGATGTTGGAACGTGGCGATATCTTTGTCATAGACGGGAAATACTGCTTAGCTTTCGGCGGTGCTCGCAGCCATGACATACAAGATGGCATCCTTGATCCCGCTGATTATCCGGACGAGCAGGCTTTCAAGAAAG
>JAUNJS010000614.1 GCA_030533125.1 Eubacteriales bacterium
GGTCTGAACTATAACCCTATGTTCATAATACAGAACATCCCTTTGCTCCGCTTGCAAAAACAGAGACGTTTTTTTATAATATAAAATTGTAGTACAATTCTGCGGCATGTTGTTTTCCTGCCGCTTTTTAACATATCATTTTTTATCAAGCGCCTCCTGCTCCATGCTGCACCGGCAGGCGGCCGGACTGGAGGTTACACATGGGTGTTACTTTACAGCAGATCGCCGAAATGGCTGACACGACCAAATCCACCGTAGACAAAGTCATTCACAACCGCCCCGGCGTCAGTGAAAAAAAGCGTGCGCAGATCAGACAGCTCCTGAAGGAACACGGCTATGAGGCAAATCCCCTTGCCAAGGCGCTCAACTACCAGAAAAGAAAAATGAAAATCGCCGTCGTCCTCCCCGGCGTCACCGCGACCCCCTGGATCCGGAGCGGAATGGAGGTCGTCCGGCAGGACTTTCAGAGTTTTAATATTCAGACCGAGTTTTATGACATCGGACCTTCAGACGCGGAAGGACAGGCAGCCTGCCTGCGCCGGCTCTCCGGAGAAAATGTCGCGGGCGCCATCATTATGCCGATCCGCGCAGAGATCGTGGCCGACGCGGTCCGGGAACTGATAAGCAGAAAAATTCCAGTCGTCATCGTCAACTCGGAACTCCCGGTGGACGGCAGTCTCTGCTACGTGGGGCAGAATATGCAGCAGTCCGGCATCGTCGCCGCGCGGATGATGGACCTGTTCACAGACGGCCGCGCGGACATCGGGGTCATCTCCTGCCACAATATGATCGGCCACGAGCAGCGCGAACAGTCCTTCAAAAACTGTGTCAGTACTGACTATCCCAGCTTCCGGGTCACAGATACGAAATATATTCTGGAGACCCCCGAGGACGCGTACGCCGAAACCATGGAGCTGCTCCGGCAGAATCCGGAGACCAACGCCCTCTTCATCACCTGCGGCTGCGTAGAGGACATCTGCCGCGCCGTGCGCGATTACCGGCAGTCCTTCCCTGAAAACAACCGCCCCGCGCAGCCGGCTGTCGTCTGTTATGAAAAATACGATGAGATCCGGGACCTGCTCCGCTCCGGGGAGATCGCCTGCACCCTGACCGGCAGCCTGTCCAAGCAGGGGCGCTTTTCCATGCGCGTCCTGTTTGAATACCTCGTCTACGACCGCATTCCGGATCAGAAGGCGTTCTATTTCAGCAACAAAATCATGATCCGGGAAAACTGCTGACAAACACCGTGAAGACGGGGAGCGGATCTTTGTATTTTTCGCACGCTCTCTCCTTTTGTTTGTGTTTTTGTTTATGTTCCGCACGGCATGAATCTGTGAAGATACACAGGCAGACCTGCTGACAAATTAAAAAGGAGCCGGTATACAGGTTTTTCTCTGCCTGTATACTGGCTCCTATTGCCCTTCCTCACAGCCGATCCGGTGAAGGCTTTTATATAGTTTTAGCGCTTTTCTCCCAAAACCATAACGTTTTCGTCTCCCCTTTTTCGGACAAACGTCATTTCTGTATTTCTTGTCGGCTTTGATCTCTGCCTTCAAGTTGTTTTCTGCCGCAGCCTTCGCACGCTCCGATAACAATCCATTTACAGTATACACTTTTCCGCCATTATGCGGAACATATTAAACTGCACATAAAGCGGCAGTGAATTTGTGCAGTCTGCATAAAACAGATCCGGCACTTGCGCGCCGGATCCGGGATCTGCTGCGGGAAATCAGTGCAAAGAGCTTCTTTTTCAATCCGGACAGCAAATCCGCGGCGCGCCCGTCATCGGTTCTGCCCGT
>JAUNJS010000228.1 GCA_030533125.1 Eubacteriales bacterium
TGACGGCGGTGTCGTCCTTGTTGGTGCCGGTGGCCTTGGCGACCTCCTCGCGCTCGACCTTCTGCTCGACCTTGACGTGGAAGAGGGTGCGGACGGTCTCCTCCATGATGTTGCGGGTCATTTCATTGAACATGTCGTAGCCCGCCATCTTGTATTCCACGAGGGGATCGTGCTGGCCGTAGGCCTGCAGGCCGATGCTCTGGCGGAGCTGGTCCATATCGTCGATGTGGTTCATCCACTTGCGGTCAACTGCGCGGAGAATGACGACGCGCTCGAGTTCGCGGACAGCCTCCGCCTCGGGGAACTCGGCCTCCTTGGATTCATAGAGGGCGACTGCCTCTTCCTTGAGCTGCTGCTTGAGCCCGTCGCGGGTGCGCTCGCGGATGCGTCCGCGGTTGACGATCTGCAGGGGAATGGTTGGCAGCAGAAGCTCGTTGAGCTCGGTGAGGTTCCAGTCGTCGCTGTCGATGTCGTCGCTGATGCAGGTGTCGACGGTGGCTTCCACGAAATCGGTGATCATCTTGTAGACGCTGTCGCGCATGCTCTTGCCGTCGAGGACCTCGCGGCGCTGGGCGTAGATGATCTCGCGCTGTTCATTCATGACCTGGTCGTAGTCGAGCAGGTTTTTGCGGATTCCGAAGTTGTTGTTCTCGATCTTTTTCTGCGCCCCCTCGATGGCCTTGGAGAGGGATTTGTGGGCGATCTCCTGGTCCTCGGGGATATTCAGGGCGTTGAACATGGCGATCATGCGGTCCGAGCCGAACAGGCGCATGAGGTCGTCCTCCAGGGAGATGTAGAACCGGGATTCGCCGGGATCTCCCTGACGTCCGCTTCGGCCGCGCAGCTGGTTGTCGATGCGGCGGGACTCGTGGCGTTCCGTGCCGATGATCTTGAGGCCGCCCGCGGCGCGGGCCTCCTCGTCGAGCTTGATGTCGGTGCCTCGGCCGGCCATGTTGGTCGCGATGGTGACGGCGCCGTGGCGGCCCGCCTCCGCGACGATCTCCGCCTCCATCTCATGGAACTTGGCATTGAGGACGTTGTGGGGAATGCCGGCCTTTTTGAGCATCTTCGAGACTTCCTCGGAGACCTGGATCGTGATCGTGCCGACGAGGACGGGCTGGCCCTTCGCGTGGGCCTCCCGGACGGACTCCACGACCGCGCGGAATTTTTCTTTTTTCGTTTTGTAGACGGCGTCCTGGTCGTCCTTGCGGATGACGGGGCGGTTGGTCGGGATCTCGATGACATCCATGCCGTAGATCTCGCGGAACTCGCGCTCCTCGGTCAGGGCGGTACCGGTCATGCCGGCCTTTTTATCGAATTTATTGAAAAAGTTCTGGAAGGTGATCGTCGCCAGCGTCCGGCTCTCGCGCTTGACCTTGACATGCTCCTTGGCCTCGATGGCCTGGTGCAGGCCGTCGGAATAGCGGCGGCCGGGCATGACGCGGCCGGTGAACTCGTCGACGATCAGGACCTGGTCGTCCTTGACGATGTAGTCGTGGTCGCGGTGCATGAGATTGTGGGCGCGCAGGGCCAGGATGATGCAGTGCTGGATCTCCAGGTTCTCCGGATCCGCCAGGTTCTCAATCCGGAAAAACCGCTCGACCTTGGCGACGCCTTCCGCAGTCAGATTGATGAGCTTGTCCTTCTCGTTGACGATGAAATCGCCGGTCTCCTCGCGCTCGACGCCCATGATGGCATCGATCTTGGACAGGTCCTCGACGTCCTCGCCGCGCTTCATCTGGCCGGCCAGGATGTCGCAGGCCTCATACATCTTCGTGGATTTTCCGCTCTGCCCGGAAATGATCAGCGGCGTGCGGGCTTCGTCGATGAGGACCGAGTCGACCTCGTCGATGATGGCGTAGTGGAGCTCGCGCAGGACCAGCTGTTCCTTGTAGATGGACATGTTGTCGCGCAGGTAGTCAAAGCCGAGTTCGTTGTTTGTGACATATGTGATGTCGCAGCGGTAGGCCTCCTGGCGCTCCTGCGGCGTCATGCTGTTGAGAACCACGCCGACGGTCATGCCCATAAAGCGGTAAACCTGACCCATCCACTCCGCGTCACGCTTTGCCAGATAGTCGTTGACCGTGACGATGTGCACGCCCCTTCCCTCGAGGGCGTTGAGATAGGCGGGCATGGTCGCGACCAGCGTCTTGCCTTCACCGGTCCGCATCTCGGCGATCCGGCCCTGGTGAAGGATAATGCCGCCGATCAGCTGCACGCGGAAAGGCTCCATGTCCAGCGCGCGGCGCGCGCCCTCGCGGACAGCCGCGTACGCGTCGACCAGCAGGTCATCCAGCGTCTCCCCGTCCTGAAAACGTTTTCTGAACTCTTCTGTTTTGGCCCGGAGCTCCTCATCGGAGAGCGCCTGCATCGCGGGACGCAGGGCCTCGATCCGGTCGACCAGCGGACGAATCCGCTTGATCTCCCGCTCACTGTGGGTTCCGAATAATTTATCTGTAAATCTGGACATAATCTTTGTACTGTTCCTTTCTTCCTCAGACAGGTGTCCGTCATCGTATTTTGTGCATACAGAATTATCATACCATAGATCGCGCGGATCCGCCACCATGCGCTTCCGGCTGGTGAGAGCGCTGTTAAAAGCTGTTAAAAGCTTTCAATGCCGATTAAAGCTCATAAAACTTTTGCTGCTGAAAACCGCTGAAGCCGCAGCCGCGCAGCTGCCCCGCGCGTCACTGCCCGGGGGGTGCCTCGTGCCGGTTGATGCTCTCAAGCGTCCTGTACAGGAGCTCGTAGAGCGTCTGCGCATCCTCCTCGCTCAGGTCGACGCAGCAGGCCATGCCCGTCCGGGCTTCCACGGCGCGTTCGCGCAGATCCATTCCGGCCTCCGTGATTGTTACGGAGAGGTGCCGCTCGTCCGTCCGGGAGCGGTTTCTCCTCAGATACCCCTTCGATTCCAGCTTCTTCAAAACCGGGGTCAGCGTCCCTGAATCCAGATACAGGCACTTCCCGAGTTCCTTGACATTCATCTCGCCGTGTTCCCACATCGCCATCATGGTGATATACTGCGTATAGGTGAGGTCAAGCTGATCCAGAAACGGCTTATACCTGCGAATGATCTCCTTGGAACACGCATATAAAGGAAAGCAAAGCTGGCTGCCCAGCTTCAGACAGTCATAATTTCCGGCTCTCTCCGCCATCTTGATCCTCCATAACTACGCCCTGCCGGGCATTAATGACATAAAGCAATTAAATTTAACACAATTTAATTGCTTTGTCCAGCGGAAGTGCGCAATTGTTGAACAATTTCCACCAATTTCCACCTGCATTTCCACCGGGATTTCCGCCTGTACGGCTGCAGGCGCAAAAGCTGTTCTTCATTGCATGCAGCCCGCTGCAATGAAAAACAGCTTTCTGCATATGCCCCCTGATGCGCAGAACACACGCGCGACAAAGTCTCCACCCGGTGTAGCAAATAACTTCGACGGTGAGGATGCACATAACGCACACGCGCAAATAATCTCCGCCCGGCTTAGCAAATGACTTCGACGGTGAGGATGCGAAAAACGCGCACACGCATACAGTCTCCGCCGGCCGGAACAGCGAAGACAGAATGTCTCCTGCAGTAAAAAGCCCTCCGCAATGGTTTCGATGCTTCAGACCGGTACCATTGTGAAGGGCTTTTCTTTTATTTTTCTTCTTTTATTCCGGTATTTCAGGCTAATCCAGGTGCTTCCCGGCGTAGCCGACGATATCATGGAGCCGGACCTCTTCCTGGATCCCTTTGGGCCTGACGACAATGGCTCCGGCCTTGTTTTCCACAACCAGATCGCCTGCGGCGGCAAGCGTCTCATCCGAGACCAGAATCTGTCCGCCTCTTGAATAGCCCTGGATACGGGAAGCCAGATTGACGTTCCGTCCGATCATATCATATTTGGCCCTGGTAAAAGAGCCGATGTTGCCCAGAATCGCTTCGCCGGTATGGATCCCGATGCCCATGGAAAACTCCGGATATCCCTGTGACAGATTCCATTCGTTCACAGCCTTCATCCGTCTCTGCATAGCGACCGCGCAGGCCGTCGCGTCACGCGCGGACAGTTCATTGGGCCTCGGCGCGCCAAAGACCACAACGATGGAATCTCCCACAAAATCCAGGATATTCCCCTGCCAGGAGTTGATGATCTCGATCATCTCTTCGAGATAATGGTTGAGCATCCGGATCAGGCTGACCGCGTCCATTTTCTCGGAGAGCACCGTAGACCCGCGGATGTCGGAAAACAGAATCGTCACCAGCCGGCGTTCTCCTCCGATCCGGAGACCTTTTTTATCTTCGAGAATATCTTCAAGAACTTCATTTGTCAGATAAGATCCGAAGGTGTTGCGGATGAAATCCTCCCGTTTTCGAATAGATTCTCTTAAAATCCGGTTCTCTTCCTCGAGCTCCTGCAGTTTATCCAAGTACTGTTCTGTCATCGAGGGATTTCCTCTCCTTCCCGCGCGAAATGCACGTCTTTCCGCGTGACTTCCGTTTTCCTGGCGAGTCCTGAACCACCGGAATGCTGTATGCCTTCATCAACACAAATGCATCGACACAAATGCCGGAGGTCCGGTCTGCTGAGACAGCACCGGGTTTTCAGGCGTTTTCGCTCTCATAGATCTTGCGGCAGACACCTGCAAGTTTGTCATTTATCTCGTGAAGGCGCCCGCTGAGATCGCGCATGAGCAGGAGGAGTTTTTCGGGCTCCTTCAGGAAATATTCCATCAGATTTCCCTCTCTGATTTCTACCAGAAGGGTGCCGTCGTCGAGAGCGACAGCGGTGGCGGAGCGGGGAACCCGCTCAAGCAGGCCTCTCTCTCCGATGATTTCCCCGGAGGAAAGCTCCGCGATCTGCTTTTCTTCCGGTGTGCCGTATGCGGAATAAATACCGACCCTGCCCAGCTGGATCGCGTACATGCAGAGCTCCGAATCGCCCTGCCTGAAGATTATCTGGCCGCTCTTAAATTCTTTACTGTTCATGAAAAGACCTCCCTTTACGCATTCACACGAGAATCAAAATCCTTGTGCAGATCGGAAAACTTCCGGATTCTGGCCTGCAGATCCGCATCCTCTTTCGCACCGGTCTCCTGGCTCTCATAAAGAGTCCTGCAGGCCTCCAGATAATCCTGCGTTGTTTTCGTCACGCGGTCGCACATCTGCTGCAGGAGATTGAGAATTTTGACAGGCTCCTTCATGAAAAATGCCACGAACTCGTCTTTTGAGATAGTACTGATTTCGGTGCCATCCGCACTGACTACCGCTGTGGCAGAGCGGGGAGAATAATCGATGACGCTCATTTCTCCGAAAAGATCTCCTGCGGACAGACTGGCAAGCTTCTTTTCATACGCGCCGCCAAAATCTACGTAAATATCCACAGATCCGGACTGAATATCAAACATACAATCCCCTGCATCACCTTGGCGGAAAATGATATCACCGCAAGAAAAGGTTTTTACAAACATGTGTCTCCATACCTCCCGATAAAGAATACTGTCAGCGCTACATACGTTATTATGATACTATTTTGAATTTGAAAGTGCAATAAAAAAGCGGGATTGCCAGTGAA
>JAUNJS010000229.1 GCA_030533125.1 Eubacteriales bacterium
GTGTGTCACGGGAACATCTGCAGAAGCCCGATGGCGGAGTTCCTGATGAAAGACCTGGTGAAGAAGGCGGGTCTTGCGGACCGGTTTTATATCGAGTCGGCGGCGACGAGTTCTGAGGAGATCTGGGGAGGTCAGGGAAATCCGGTGTATCGGCCGGCTGCGCAGAAGCTGCGCGAGAATGGCATTTCCTGCGCGGGGAAGCGGGCGCAGCAGATGTCGCGGTCGGACTACAGGAAGTATGATCTGCTGATCGGAATGGACAGCGCCAACATCCGGAATATGCACAGGATCTGCGGCGGGGATCCGGATGGAAAGATACGAAAGCTTCTGGATTATACTGAGCGCGGCGGGGATGTTGCGGATCCGTGGTACACACGGGATTACGAAACGGCGTGGCAGGATATTCGGGAAGGGTGTACGGCACTGCTGGCGGCGCTGTGTGCCGGAGAGCAAGTGTGACAGCTCGCAGTGACAGCAGGTTGTGACAACAGATTGTGACAGGGGGAAGGGGAAATGATGAAACCCGGCAGAAAAGAGATGGAGGAGTAATATGGCATTGACATTGAATGATATTGAGAAGGCGCGTGACAGGATCTCGTCTTATGTCATAAAGACGCCGCTCATCCGGCTTCAGAATCTGGATTCGTATCTTGGCTGTGAGGTTTACATCAAGGCGGAGTGCATGCAGACAACCGGAGCGTTCAAGCTGCGGGGCGCGATGAACAAAGTGTTGTCCCTCACGGAGGAGGAACTGCGGCACGGGATCGTCGCAGCGTCTTCGGGAAATCATGGCAAAGCGCTCGCCTACGCCGCGAAAATGCTGGGGGTAAAAGCGGCGATTGTGCTGCCCTATACGGCTGCGAAGGTCAAGGTGGATACGATCCGGGCATGGGGCGCGGAGATCGTGCAGTGCGATGTTTCGGAGCGCTTTGAGGTCGCCGAAAGGCTGTGCCGGGAGCGGGGCGCCGTGTTGGTGCCGCCCTATAATGATGAGGAGATCATGGCCGGTCAGGGAACGGCAGGTCTTGAGATCATGGAGCAGTGTCCCGGGCTGGATACGGTTGTCGTGCCTGTGAGCGGCGGCGGGCTGATCGGAGGGGTGTCGACGGCAGTAAAAGCGGTTTCACCGCAGACGAGGGTCTACGGTGCGGAGCCGGCGGTGCTTCCGCGGTATACTGCGAGCCTGAAGGCAGGCAGGCCGGTCAGGGTGGAGCCGAGCGGGACAGTGGCAGACGCGCTGGTCTCCCAGATTCCCGGAGAGATCTGTTTTCCCTGTGTCGCGGCGAATACGGACGCGATTGCCGATGTCGGGGAGGAATATATTCTCAAGGGAATGAAACTCCTGCTCCTCGAAGGAAAGATTCTGTGTGAGCCGTCTTCCGCCATCGGGATCGGTGCCGTGCTGCAGGGACTTCTTCCGATCCGGAGTACAGACAGGGTATGTTTCCTGATTTCCGGAGGCAGCGTTTCCCTGGAGCAGATCGCGCGACTGGAAAGGATTTCGATCTGACTTTGTCCGCGGAAGCAGATTAACAGGCGGAGCAGGATACAGTTTAAGCAGGCGATCAACGCGAAGGTAAACGCAGCAGAGGTGTACAGAAATAAGCATATAAAACAAGCATATCAAGCATATATATAAAAGAAAAAGTGTATAGAAGTGTATAGAATTTGAAAGGAGCAATAGAATGCTGGACAGCGGAAAAGGAAGAAGACAGGATGGGGGGATCCGGAGCAGTTTTATCAAAAAGGTATTCTTCTTTGGAGATTCCAATACGTACGGGTATGATCCCGCGGGCTTCATGGGCGGCCGCTATTCCCGAGAGTACCGGTGGCCTGAGATCATGCAGCAGAATCTCGGCGGGATCTGGAGAGTCACCGCGGACGGGATGCCCGGCAGGTCGATCCCCGCGACGCATTATGAGCTGGACTATCTGAGGAGTGTAATTCAGAAGGAGATGCCGTTTGATCTTTTTGCGGTCATGCTAGGGACGAATGATCTGCTCGGCACGCTTCGTCCCGACGCGGAAAAGACGGCGCGCGATATGGACAACCTGATTTCTTTTGTGAAAGAGCTGATGCCCGAACGGGTACTCACGGAATATGATGATCCCGATGAACCGGCGCTCCCGGGGATTCTCCTCGTCGCGCCGCCGGCGATCGCGCTCACGGATCAGTCTTATCTGCAGTCCTACGTGGCGGGCGACAGGACATATACGGAGCTGTATCAGGACGAAGCGGAAAAACTCACCGGTCTCTACAGAGATCTTGCGAAGTCCCGGCATCTGTTTTTCGCGGACGCGTCAGACTGGGAGCTGCAGTTCGCGTTTGACGGAGTTCATCTGTCGGAGTCCGGTCATGTCCTGTTCGCCGCGGAGATGATGGATGTGCTGCGTCATATCTGGAACGGTTCGGGGCATTCCTGCGATTCGTGCGCTTTCAGATAATATAATTGCTTTGATTATTCCGGGGCTGTGCTGTGATTTCCCGGGACTATGCCGTGTTTTTCCCGGCGCTGTGTTGAAATTCCCCGGGGCTGTGCCGTGATGCCCCGGGGGCGCTGTGATCGTCTCCGGGGCTGCGAAATGATTGCGCACGGAGCTGCTTAGTGACTGCCCCGGGCTGCGCTGAGAATGCCCCGGGCTGCACTGTGATTCCTCCGGGGCTTTCCTGCCTGAACGATTATTACATAGGAATGCTTTGTCTGAACGCGTAGATTGTCCGGATGGCATCTTCAAACCGGTCTTCGGGGACGCCGATCAGAAGGTTCAGCTTGCCTGCGCCCTGGTTGATTGTGACGATTTCAATCCCTTCCCCGGTGAGTTTCTCAAGGACCCGCACATTCGCGTCGCTTGACTCAGTCGCCTTTTCGCCTGTCACGGCGATCAGGGAGAGACCCTCCCGCAGGCCGACAAAATCCGGATGGAGCGTCTCGCGGATTTCTTCGAAGAGCTCTTCTTTGCAGCTGTCGAGAAGATCCCTTCGGATAATAAGCGTGATGGAGTCGATTCCGGTCAGGCAGTACTCAAAGGGGAGCGCGCGTTCTTTCAGGATATCGAGCATCAGCGCGCTGAATCCCGACCCGTCGCTGACCATTACCTTTTCGATCTGAACGACGGACATGCCCTTTCTGCCGGAGACGCCGGTCACGGGATTTTTCGGAACACCGCGGGGGAGATGGCGGAGAATCATTGTCCCGGGATCCGCGGGTTTATTCGTATTCCGGATATTGATGGGTATTTCCATCTCGGAGGCCGACAGGACCGCGTCTGAGTGAAGTACGGAAGCGCCCATGTAGGACAGCGTCCGCAATTCTCTGTAACTCATATACGGAACGGTTTCCGGCTCTTTGACAATCCCGGGATCCGCCGCGTACAGTCCGGATACATCAGTCCAGTTTTCATACAGGTCCGCGTGGATGGCACAGGCGGCGAGGCTTCCGGTAATATCGGATCCTCCCCGCTCAAATGTACGGACCGTTCCGTCCGGATCAGCCCCGTAAAATCCTGCGATCACGGCGTGTTCCAGAGGCAGGAGGGAAGCTCGCATGGTCCGGTTTGTCATCCCTGCGTTCAACTGGCCGTCCTCGTCAAAACATACACACCAGGCGGGGTCGACGAAGGTAAACCCAAGATATTCCGCCATGATCTTTGCGGTCAGATATTCGCCCCGGCTTGCGGTATAGTCTTTATCCGGTTTGTTTGTGAGAGACTGTTCCAGGGCGCGGAGTTCCTCTTCGAGCGGAAATTCTATTGTCAGGCCATCGAGGATCTCCCGGAACCGCGTCCGGATCTGATCCAGATCATCCGTGAACGGTTCGCCCGCGGATGCCTTTGCATAACAGTCCAGCAGAAGATCCGTTACTTTCCGGTCTCCGGGAAAGCGCTTTCCCGGAGCGGAGACGATAATAAAACGTCTCTCCGGACTGCTCAGGACAATGTCCCGGATCTTGCGGAACTGAGCGGCATCCGCGACGGATGTGCCCCCGAATTTTGCGACAACAGTTCGTTTATTCATAGTTTTCGGTTGAGGTTCAAAGACGCAGGACTTTCGTCACGGGAGGCGAACCGTTTTCCTTTCTTCAGACAGATTTCTCTTTCTTCTTGTACTCGCTGACGCAATTAACTGCCGTTTCATGCTGCAGAATAAAACACATTCTCTCGCTATGCGCTTTTTGTATCGGCAGGCATATATGCGTTGCCGAGTATAATAATCATTTCATGAAGTTCCGGGATGAATCAGATCCCGGACTTTTTTACGCCGCGCCGGGGATAACCAGTTCCTGGCCGGGGAAGATCAGTCGGGGATTCGGGATGTCCGCTTTGTTTTCCTCGTAAATTATATTCCATTTGCTGCCGTCGCCGTACTGTTCTTCGGCAATTTTCCAGAGGCTGTCGCCGGAAATGACCTTGTAGGTTCGCGTTTCGGAGCTGCCTTCCGTGCCCGTCCCGGCAGCTGTTTCCTCAGCGGGAGTCTCACCGGCAGTTTCTTCGGTCCCGGCCTCAGTGTCGGCAGTTTCTTCGGTCCCGGCTTCGGCGTCAGCTGTTCCTTCCGCTCCTGATCCGGCAGTTGTTTCCGGTGCAGCATTCGCGGCTGCCAGATCTGCCAGGTCATAGGTGTCATAATACTCGTCGTACATTCCCAGGCAGGCATCCATGCCGGGATTGGAAGAAAGCGCTTTCTCAAGGACAGTCTGCCAGGATCCGTATTTTTCATACAGGGAATCCGCAGTAGGGCCTTCTTCATGACCATAGGTTTCGAGGTTGCTCTTTTTGGCCTTCTCAAGCGATTCCGTGTCGTCTCCGTAAGCTTCGAGGCGGATTTCGTTCCGGCGTTTGCTCACGGCGCGTGCGATCTCCTCGACATTTTTGCCTTCTCCAAGCATGTCCTCAATCATCCGGTAGAGTCCGGACATGGACGCATGGTACTGCTCTCTCTCATCGCGGTACTGTGCGACCATAGCGGGATCAGTCCAGTCCGCAGAGGCAAACTGACCGAGTCTGGTGGAATCGGGATTGGGGGAATAGCCATAAACTGCGTCGGGGTTGACAACGATGTCCTTCGCAGCTTTGGGATTCTCCATAGGATCGTGCTCGTAGCGGAAGCCGGAGGCGGCAGTCTGTTCGCCGGAGGCGGCTGCGGACGCGGACTCGGAAGCAGTCTCCGCAGTCTGCACGGCTTCCGCGGTTTCACTGCCGGCGGAGGAATCCGCTGCCCGGACACTTAGAAAGGAGGAGGAGAGCATCAGGATTCCGATGATCATGGCAAGCAGAATTCTTGTTTTTTTCTTTGCTTTCATAATTGCAGTAATTCTCCTTTTTTCACTGTTCGATACAGTTTTGCGGTTAAGGGAAATGCAGGAAGGAAAAGAAAAAGGGATGTTTTCTGCATTCCCTGAGGGATCAGGTGCATTATACCATATCGGGCGGCTGTCCGCATCCTGCATCAGAGACAGAGTTCCCTTCCGGAAAGAATATCAAACAGACCAATATCATATCAAACAGAATTTTTGAAAGACTAGCCAGCGCATTCTTGTGACTTCAGTCATGAGTTAGCTGGCTT
>JAUNJS010000230.1 GCA_030533125.1 Eubacteriales bacterium
GGCCCGCATGACCCGGTCCGCATAAGCGGGATGGCCTGTACGGCCCGCATGACCCGGTCCGCATGTACCGTATGACCTGTACGAACAGTACGATCCACGTAAATCCGCATTCTGCAGAACGGGTCCGCATCCGTATGAGGAAGGAGAAAACGCATGAACCGATTTGAAGCCATGCTCGCGCCGCCGACCCTGAGCGGCAAGGAAATGGCGATGCATGTCAAAATGCAGAAGGAGGTCTCCCGCGACGAGGCCAATGCTTATCGCGCGGAGATGCTGGTGCCGGAGGTGCGTCTCTACGACGAGCTGACCACGCTCCGCTTCCGCCGTCCGGGACCGGACGTGCAGAACACCGCCTACCGGAAAGCCTGCAGCGCCCTGAGCGGCGCGACCGGCACGCCCATCCCGTACCGGTTTTTCAAAGGGGAATTCGACCGGCTGCTGGATGAAATCGGCGTCCCGGAAGAGGCGAGGGACAGCATGAGTTCGTTCAAGCCGGACCAGATCACCGAAGCCGTCCTGGACCTCGAAGACCCGTGGCGGACCCAGGCGTACGCCGCGCTCTGCGCCCGCATCGCGCAAAGCAGCGAGACCGAGGACGCGAAGCATGCCGCCGCGGCCTGGGACATGGCTTTTTCCCTGTATGACATCTTTTTTAAATCCGCGAAAGTGGAGGAATCCACCACCTATAAACAGCAGACAGAGGAGAAGTTCAAAGCGGACACTGTCGCGGCGTGGGACGGATTCCGCAGGAAGCTGGCGGAAGAGATCGTGGGCCGCACCAAGGACTATATCCGGGACAGCAAGCCGGCGAGCGTAGCCGCCTGTATCGACGCCCTCGGCACCCCCGCCGTGCGGGCCGTCGACAGTGACGCCGTCGACCGGGCACTCAGCGAAAGCCTGATTCCGTATGTCAATGCCCTCCGGTCCGCGAAATCCCTCAAGGAGGCTGCGGGCCTCTATGAGAAGATCCCCGAACAGCTCGTAGAGAAAGACACGCGGCAGGAATGTGTGCGCGCCATGCTCTCTGTCCTGTCCGACGAGGTGGGACGTCTGCAGGAGAACGAAAACAGCGTCCAGACCGTTCTCCGCTGGATCAACAAGCTGGAAGTTGAAAACCTGTATAAGAAAGGGACACCGCTGGTCAAAAAGGCCGCCGGCGACTTCTATGAAAAATGCGCCCTCTATGTGCGGGATGTAATCAACGGAAGCAAGCACAAAAAAGCCAAGTACGCCGACAATCTCGTCGGCATGATCCCGGACGACATCGTCGTCGCCAGTTCCGGCGACGGGAAGGAGCTTCACCGCGAGGATGTCATCGGTCTGTGCACGACCGCCAAACTCCGCAGCGAATACGACAGTAAGTTCAAGAGCGTCAGCTCCGAATACAATGCGCGCGAAATGGGCAAATCTGTATATCAGATGATCAACACCTGCGCCATGCCCGGTCTGCCCGCCGCCCGCAAAAGAGAGCTTACGCGTCATCTCTGCCAGAACCTGCTGGCCACCCTGCAGCAGTCCGAGATGCGCCCCAACCTGCAGCTCGCTTTCCTCGAGTGCTTTGAAGACAACCAGCCGATCGTGGACGAGAATCTCAAAACTGTGGGCGGTTATAAGAGAATGCTCAGAGGCGAGGGCAGTGTCCCGGTCGGCAGGGTCCACGGTCTTTCCGAAGGCATGCGGGCGCTCGCCGAGTTCGCAGGCGCCTCCGAAGGATCGGGCGCGCAGCACGAAGCGCTCCGCAAGGTTATTGAATACGCGCTCGATCATCCGGACGAAGACGTCTCCGGCGATCCTTTCATCAAACTGGCGGAGACCTGCTGCCGCAACGCCTTTATCGGCGCGCTGAACAAGAAAAACGAGGTCAGCGATTTCGCGTTCAATGTCGATTACAAGCCCATCATGGAACTCGCGGCAAGTTTCCTTCCCGCCAAGTACGAGTTCCCTGCCGGCAGCGGCAAAACAATGTCTATGTCCCTGCTGGAATCGCTGCTGAAGCTGAACATCGACACCGGTCTGCGCAGAAAAGCGGACCAGGCGAGGAAAAAAGCCGGATACGGCCACGGCGGCGGCGGTGGCGGCAGCCGTGTAACCCCCGGCTATCACGCCAAAGTCATCGCGGCGGCGATCAAAAAGGTCCTTCCCCCGTTCCTGTTCTGGCTGATCCTGACGATCATCCAGCGCGTCAGCGGCGGACTCCCGGCCCCCGCGCGCTTTTTCCGGATGCTGTTCCAGATTTCCACCCTGTTCTACATCCCGATCGGAATTGCCTCCGGCTGCCTGGAAAACAAGACCCCGCACCCGCGCCTGTGGAAATTTGTGCTGCTCCAGGCTTACCTGCTATGCGGCCCCGTGACCTTCTACAAGATTCTGGAATTCTGCAACGCGCTGCCGCTGAAGATCTGGGCGATCGTTCTGTTCGTCATCTACGGGATCGTATACGTGCTCACCACCATCGCGTCCCTGATCTCGAAAGACTGAGTTTCGCGGCAGAAAGATTCTGCAAATTCATATCACACAGTATTTTTGTCGAGGCCGGGCTCTGCCCGGCCTTGCCGTCTGCAGGAAGCCTCCGGAATTATGACGTCCGCATGATCAGTGGTCGATCAGCCGGCCCGCTCCGCCGCCTGCACATTCCCCGCTTTCCCGCCGTATGTTTTCGCAATGAAGATCGAGGACGCCTCAATGACATATCGTCATTTCGCCGGCTTCAATGCGGAAATGAGTCAACCCGAAAATCGAGGACGTTTCAATGACCCCATCCGTCACTTCGACGGCTCCAATGCGGAAATGAGTAAATCCGAAATCGAGGACGTTTCTATGGCCCCATCCATCACCCTTCCGCCGGTTTACGAAATCGAAGACGGACCCTTCATGGGCGGCATGGGCTGTGTTTACAAGGTCCGTCATCGGGAGTGGAACACCCTGCTCGCCGTCAAGCAGCCCCTCCCGGAAATGACGCGGAACGCGTCTGCGCGCGAGCGTTTTCTCCACGAATGCGAACTCTGGGTCCTGCTCGGGCTCCACGCGCACATCGTGCTCTGTCACTATGTCCGGAATCTCGATGGCGTGCCCACAGTGTTCGCCGAATGGATCCCCGGAGGCGACCTGCGGACACGCATCGTGTCCGGGGATTTATACGACGGTCTCGCGGAGGATCCTCTGCCCGTACAGCTCCGTCTGCTGGACATCTCCGTACAGATTGCCCGCGGGATGGCCTATGCCCACGGCCGCGGGCTCGTCCACCGGGACCTGAAGCCCGCCAACATCATGTTTGACGCGGACGGCACGGCGAAAATCACGGATTTCGGTCTCGCCGCGCTCCGGAACAGGGATGACGCGCAGGGCCGCGGCTTCGGGACGGCCGCCTACGCCGCCCCCGAACAGCAGCGGGGCCTTTCCACCGGTCCTGCGGCGGATCTGTGGAGTTTCGGCGTCCTGCTTCTCGAGCTTTTTCTCGGAGAACGTCTCTGGAAGAACAGCCTCTATGTCCCGGCAGGTCTGGAAACCTGGCTCCCGCAGAGCCGGGTGCCGGTTCCGGAGGAGATCCGCGGTCTGATCCGGAGGTGCTGCGAGCCGGATCCTCTGCGCCGGGCAGCGGATTTTACCGCCGCCGCAGAGATTCTGACCGGCTGCTGGCAGCGGCTGGCACAGTCGGACTATCCCCGGCCGGATTCCGGGGAGGCCTGCCTGGCCGCCGGTTCCTGGAACAACCGCGCGCTGAGTTACCTCGATCTGGGAATGGACGCGGAGGCCGGGGACTCCTGGAAAAAGGCGCTCCGCGCGGATCCCGGTCATATGGCATCTCTCTACAACCGCACGATGTATCTCTGGCGAAAAGCGGAGCTCGATGACCTCGGGGCGCTGCGCGCCCTGCAGAACGCCTATAACAGCGATCCCCGTCCGGAAAGCGCCGACCTGCTCTCCCGCTTCCTGCTGGAGCGGCAGAGCGCGGAACCGCTCGAGAGGCTGCTTTCCTCATGGGACGGTTCTCCGGACGCGGGTTTTCCCTCCGTTTCCGATACTTCTTTTCATACCGCCTGTCCTCCGGACACGGCGCTGACCGGACCCGGCGGGAAATCTGTAAACGGCGGACAGAAGCGTTCCCCCGATTCCGCCGCGGACCCCTGCGCTTCCGCCCTCCGCATAAAAGATCAGCGGCGGCGCGTCATGTCCAAGACGACGCGCGGACTCTGCGTCCGTGGAGAGGAAGCCGTTTTTCTGTTCGAGGACAGGACGGCGGAACTCTGGAACTATCGCAGGGGCACCCGGATCTCCGTCCTCCGCACAGAGAGGGCGCATCTGCAGGACGCGGTCTTCACCCCGGACGGGGGCGTCTGCGCGGCTTCCTCGGAAGGCGTGCTGGTCTTCGACCGCAGCGGCAGGCGGCAGGCTTTTTTTCCTGTCGCGGAGGGCAGTGTCCATCATGTCATACTCTGCGGGGACGAACAGAGCCTCCCGGCCCGCGCCGACGGCGCAGAGAGCAGCCGGAGTCCCCGCTTCTTTACCGGCGGTGCAGAGAACAGCCACAATCTCCCGGCCCACGCCGGCGGCGCAGCGGGCAGCCGGAGTCCCCTCTTCCACGCCGGCGGCTATAGTCTCCTGGTCCATGCGGGCCGCACAGAAGGCGGCCGGAACAAGGAATATGCCATCCGGATCAGCCTGCGGGACGGAAAGCGGATTTCCAAGATCCGATTCACCGGCGTCAATCCGGGGGTCTTCCTGCCGCTTCGCGGCGGAGAAGAGCTCATACTGGCGGCAGGACACAGACTTCTGCGAATCGATCCCGCCGCCGGAAAGCTGCTGCGGAGCTACACATACGAAGCCGCGGGCGGCTCCCCCGCGGATCCGCCGGTTCCGTTCACCTGCGCGGCGATCCGCGACGACGAATCCGTGCTCGCCGCCTGCGCGGGAGAGGTGCTGTGGCTCTGGGACGCGCAGAGCGGCGAAATACAGACACATTTCCCGGTCGGTGCCTGTCACACCCTGCTCTTTGTCCGGGACAGGAGATTCATCCTCAGTGCCGGCGCGGATCCGGAGGTGAAACTCTGGGAGCTCTCCACCGGCCGGTGTCTGCGGAGCTTCGCCCCGCACCGCGGGGGCGTCCGCTGCGTCCGCGCCGCGGAGAACGGGGAGGCCTTTCTCTCCGCGGGGGAATATGACGGCGTCGATTATCAGCACATCCCCGCCTTCGACTACACGGCCGCATGGAAGCTCTGCCGGGCCGAGGAAACACAGCGGCTCCGGGAAAACGAACGCCGCTTCCGGGAGCTGATCCTGCGCAGCGCCGCGCACTGGAAAAAAAGGGAGAAGGCCGAGGCGCTGGAGGACCTGGCCCTCGCCCGCGCCGTCCCCGGTTATCAGCGGCACCCGGCTTACCTGCGTCTCAACGCCGCCATGGGGAAAAGTCTGCGCGTCCGCTCGCTCCTGGGAATCTGGAGCCGCGGCGCCGGCGCGCGCAAAGACAGCGACAGCCGCGCGGACAGCGGAACGCAGGCCGCGGACCCCTCCCGCGGCACAGACGACGCGGGAAGCCTCTCGATCCGCGCGAAGTGAGA
>JAUNJS010000231.1:0-4098 GCA_030533125.1 Eubacteriales bacterium
GACTGCATGATGTAGGAGAGGCAGAGCAGGCTTCCCATGGTGATCATGACCGGAGAGAGCGTACTGAGAGTCTCTCTGATGACTTTTTTCATTCCCTCCCAGTTCATGCCCAGCGTGATCGCGCCGAGCAGGGAGCAGAACAGAATGACGACATCCACCCAGACAATGTAGCCGAGGATACACATCGTCGCGAAGCCTTCTTCCGGGAAGAGGGCAGGAACACCGTACCGGACCAGCGGGATCAGGACCAGCATGTAGATGTAAGGGGAGAGGGCCTGGAACGCGTTGTATTTTCTCTTGATCTGTCCCTGTGAGACATATTTGTATTCTTTCGGGGTGCGGATGGGAACCACTTTCAGGAATAAGATGGAAAGGAGGATTCCGATGATACCGGTGCCGAGCGAAGTAACCTCCGGTCCGATAAAATTGGAGAGCGCGAACATCACAAGCCCGCCGGAAACGCCGGCGAATACCAGATAGTGCATGATGCCGCGGAATCCCTTCGGTCCGAACGCGATCAGCACGGCGATGAACGGAACAATGAGCAGACCCAGCGAATTGATTCTGCCGACCATCGCGGAGTTGAGCGCAGTGGTTGAGACGCCCGCGTTCACAAGCGCGGCGCCGCCATTGATCGTGGTCAGACCCGCGCCGCCCCAGGATGTACAGGTACAGTCACCCAGCAGGGATACCGCAATCGCGATGATCGGATCGAATCCCAGCGCTGTCAGGAAAGGCGCCGTCAGCGCGGCCGGCGCGCCGGCTCCCGCGGCTCCCTCCAGAAAGATCGGGAAGAAGATGCCGATAATGATGAGCTGAATCCGGCGGTCATTGCCGGAGACCTGCGTGATCGCGGCTTTCACGTCCTCCATCGCGCCGGTGTCCTTGAGCGCGTTCAGGATTGTGAAGGCGCCGAAGACCATGACGACAATCTTGAATCCTTCCTTGATGCCTTTCCAGATATTTGCGTCCAGTACGACAATGTTATCCTTCAGGGAGAGCCCCTGAATATTAAAATAGGTCAGCGCCAGAAAGATGCCCCATAAAAGCGCGATGGGTGCGATCTTGGATGCGGACATCCGAAGCGCCATGATGCCGACAAGTACGATTACGATCGGACTGATCGCGAGAATAAAACTGATCATTTCAAACTCCCTCCGAAAAAGGTGCGGGGAATCGGGGATCCGGTCAGGGGAATCCCCGGCTCCGCGTTCACAGGTTCTCACATTTCCCCCGAAATGCCGGCACTGCTGCCGGATTGTTTTTCATCGCGTGATTCCCGGGGCTGAAATCCCGGGATCCGCGCGCGGAACCCGCAGGCACGGGTCAGTATCTGTAACCGGTCTGTCCCTGCGGCGGATCCGCCATTTACGGCAGATCTATCCCGGTGACGGATCCGCTGTTACGGCAGGTTCGTCCCTGCGGCAGATCCGCCTGTTACGGCAGGTCCGGCCCGGTGACGGATCCGCTTTTGTGGCAGGTCCGTCCATGCGGCGGGCCGCTCTTTGGGACAGGCCGATTCCTGCGGCAGGTCAGCCCTGCAGGATCAGCGGGTTCATCTTCATGTTTTCACGGACATCGTCACAGCAGGCGTGGAAAGCTGCCATTTCATCCTCGGGCAGGTCATATTCGATGATCTCTTCGACGCCGTCGGCTCCGATGACGGCGGGAACGCCCACATAGACGCCGTGCTCGCCGTATTCGCCATCCAGCAGCGTGCTGACAGGGATGATCGCCTTCTCGTCGTGCAGGATCGCAGCAACCAGACGGCAGAGCGCGGTGCATATCCCGTATTCGGTGCATCCCTTGCCGTCGACCGTCACCCACGCGTTGGCGACCGCCTGCTTTTTGACAGCGTCGTTGTCAAAGACAAAGCGGCTGTCTTTTTTCGCGAGATCCGCGAGAGGCTGTCCGCCGAAGGAAATCTGCGACCAGGGAATCATGATCGAATTGCCGTGCTCACCCATCATGCAGCCGGAGATTGAATTGTGCGCGACGCCTGTCTGCTGATAAAGGATGTTTTTCAGACGGGCCGTATCGAGGCCGGTGCCTGTCCCGAAGACATGATTCCGGGGAAGTCCGGAAAGCCTTCCGATCTGGCCGGTCACCACGTCACAGGGATTGGTAATGTTAATCCAGATCCCGTTGAAACCGCCCGCGATCACCTTCGGCACATAGTCGGTCACCTGCGGAATCGTGAAATTCATCTCATCCAGACGGTCGTGATTCGGAGTCGCCAGAAGCTCGATCTTTCCGATTGCGTTCACGATGATGTCGACATCCGCAAGCTCACCGTATTCCGCGGAGTGCACAGAGACTGTGTGCGGGCAGTTCGCGATGGCATCACGGATATCCTGCACCTCACTCCGGAGCTTTGCCTCCTTCTTATCCACAAAGACAAGCTCATCTACAAGCCCGCTGAGCGCCAGCGCGTAAGCACAGTGTGTTCCGACGTGCCCGAGACCGATGATGGCAATTTTTCTTTTCTTTAACATGGGACCATTCCTTTCTGAAGCTGTCTGCAGCTGTCTGCGTGTACTGCGATATTGAGACGGAAAATCCGCAACGTATAGTGAAACGTAAAACCGTATCGGAACTAAACGGATAACCGTGTCAACAATCAGTAAGCCATGAAAAAAACCGAAAAACAGTTTAACACATTGAACCGGTAAATTACAAATTGTTTTTGCATTTTATACGGGCTTTTTTTGTGTTTTATACGGAGTTTCTTACAGCGTTTAATGCGGAATCTGGTAAAATAGTAAATATCTTCAAAAAAAAAGAACCCGCTCTTTATAAAAAAAGAACCCGCTCTTCGGGCAGGAACGGAAGTGATTTAAAAACAAACAAAAAAAGAAACAGAACAGAAACAGGAATGAAACAGAAAAAAGGAGGGAACAGAAAAATGGAAACCATGTATTACATAGTGGACCGCATCGACGGCGATTATGCGTATCTTCGAAGAACGGACAAGGAGTCTGAGGATCTGAAGGTCGTGGCGCGGGCGCTGCTGCCGGTGGAAATCACGGAAGGAAGCAGGCTGAAATACGAATTGTTCCAGTATGAGATCATTGCCTGATTACAGCACCGGAGCTTTTACAGGTAAACTTTTGTAGGTGCCTGAGGCTTTTTCGGACGGTTCCCGGGAAAAGAAAAGCCCTTCACAACGGTTCCGGACAGCTGATGTTCTTCGGCCGGCGCCGTTGTGAAGGGCTTTTCGCAATAAAGGGGGAGTATGAAAACGCATTGATCGTCCTGCTTGCCTGTTCACATGTATTATCATACAACGTATTTCTAAATTCCTGATATAAAACATCTTAAGAGTTTATAAGATTTCTGTGGGCATTGTGTGAATACCCGATATTCGCGCGGATCCCGGAATTTACCACACCTGAATCCCCTGTTTTCCGCTCCGCCGCATGCATTCCGCGGTCAGGTTTACCCAGCTGACGCAATGATCCAGAATGATGGAATCGGACGTGATCACCCGCTCTTTCGGGTATAGCGCCCGGTCAACATCGCGCAGGATCCGGATGTCCAGATCAAAAGAGCTCCTTTCCTCCGCGAGATCGGCGATGCGTGCTTTCAACCTCCCTGAATTGGAGACGGGCTCATCCAGAAGAATGTTGACCCTGTACACACCTGCCTCCTGCAGCACATCCAGCATCATCCGCACGGCCCCGGTCGTCTCCGGGATCAGACGATATGTACCCCGGAGCGCAGCCAGATCCCGAACGGTCCCGTCCATACACGCAAAAAGAAGGGAATCGCAGAGCAGGACCTCCAGAGTAATGATCGTATTGAACCCGTCGATCCAGACTTCCCGGCCGGCCAGGTCCGCGAGGCGGAGCTGCTTCCTCTTGCGCGCCGAACACTGTTCCCGTGACGCGACACTTCTCATAATGGCCAGCCTCTGCCGCTCGGAAAGCAGAAAATGATTTCCTACAAAAACAGCCGCCTGCTTCAGGTCATACCCTTCATCCAGCAGATAGGAAATATGCCGGGATGCTGTTTTCATTTTGTTGATCGCTTCCGGAGAGAAATTCCTGATATCCTCCGGCACGGATCCGCGTTTTGCGTCCATTTTCATCCCTCATA
>JAUNJS010000231.1:4198-5545 GCA_030533125.1 Eubacteriales bacterium
AAGGACGTTCCCAGAAAAAAGAAATGGGACGAAGAAGAAGAGTAATCCGGATGTCTCCCGGTTTTCCGACGCACATCGCATAGTTCCCGTAAGTGGTGGCGATATCGCTGATCGCTGCGGACATGAGATCGGCTTCCATCATCGCGAGCCCTTTTTCGTAATATGGTTTTTCCATGCGGGGCTGTCCATGGGTCAATTATACAGTGCCTGTGGGCAGAAAGCAGCCTTTTCCGGAAGACCGGCTCCACAATATATACAGTACATACCCTTTTTCTCCACCATAAAAATGAGGGCAGTGACAGACGCGATCCTTTTCTTTTCTTCACAATCATACCACATCCGGGACCGGACTGCGCTCATTTTTGCGGACGGAGCCGACTGGTTTGCTATCACAGATTTATTTGAATGATTCGCCCGGAGCAGAGATCTTCCGGCCGATTAAGCGGCCCGTTTCAGCACGATGATTTTGCCCCGGCTGGTCATGGAGAGCAGTCGTCCGAAAGAGGCAGGGGAGCCGGGCAGTCCGTGCTCGGGTTCCGCCCCGGCTGCGCCGTGCGCTTCGGCTCCCGGTTTTTCGGCGGAGCTGTCTGTACCGGATTGCGCTGCGGAGACAGAGGTCGCCCGGAAAATGATTTCCAGAATCCATGCGCCGGCTGCGGCGGCTGTACCCGCGGCAAACAGGCTGACGCTCCCGTTCATAATCGACATGACCGCGTAGAAGAGGAATATGGAAAGACTCGCGGGATACCGCAGGAACCTCCATGCCTTCGCCTTGATCGCGCTTTCTTTCCGCGTGTCTCCGTTCCTGCCATTCCTGCCGTATGTTTTCGCTGCATCTGTGTTTCTGCCGCCTGCTTTCCGCACGTCCTCATTCCTGCCGTGTGTTTTCACTGCATCTGCATTTATGCCGTCTGCTTTCCGCATGCCGCAATTCCTGTCATCTGTCTTCTGTGCACCTGCTTTTCCGGCATCCGTTTTTTGAACGTTCGCTTTTCGAATATTTTGTCTGCTGCCGTTTTGCCGCTTTATATGACTGCCGGCTCGATTTGCTTTTTTCATTTCTCCCCTCCTCACTGAAACAGGTATTCTGCTGCAGATGCCTGACTTACGGGCGCCCTGCAGGGTGCCATATTTTCTATATGTATACTTTTTTAAGACAGCGCTTCGCTGCAATACTCGATGTAGTCGCTCTCATTGGCAAAGAGGACGTACCTGCCGTCAATGTATCCCATGTAACCGCTCTCTGTGACATATCCTTTCATGAGCCACCTCCGAATCGGTATGATTCGTGTTTACGATTGTCTTGTCCTCCGTTTCGCAGCCGTTTTTGCCAGCCGTTATTTACGT
>JAUNJS010000027.1:0-5030 GCA_030533125.1 Eubacteriales bacterium
AGGTTTCTGCCCGGAAGCTGGAAATCAAAAGCCAGCCTGAGGAGACCATTGTTGAGGCAGGCGAACCGGCTGTTTTTCAGGTTTTTGCGGAAGGGGACGGACTCATATACCAGTGGCAGACCAGAGAACCGGACCGGGAGGACTGGCGCGACACGCAGGGCGGGGAAGGATACGAGACGTCCAGGCTGACGATTTCGGAGACCAGCGCGAAGGGAAATAATACCGGCTATCGCTGCAGAATTACCGACCGGAGCGGAGAGACTGTGTATACAGACACTGTAAAACTGTATGTTCTCGCGATTCAGGCCTCTCCGAAAGATCAATATGTGAAAGCGGAGGACAGTGCCTCCTTCAAGGTTTCCGCAACCGGCAAGGATCTTCATTACAGCTGGGAATACTGCAGGGCGTCTGGAGACGAATGGAAGAAGTCGACGGCAGCGGGGCATGATACAGCTGTTCTACAGGTTCCCGGTATTCCCGTCGGGCACAACGGATTCCGCTATCGCTGCGCGGTTACGGATGCTGGCGGGAACAAGATCTACAGCGAGGACGCGTACCTGTATGTGATGGGATTCACGGGCAATCCGTCCAATCAGTATGTCAAACAGGGAGACTCCGCGGTTTTTAAGGTCAAAGCAAGCGGAAAGGGATTGAAATACCGCTGGATCGTGAAGCTTCCCGGAGAAGATGAGTGGAGAAAAAGCAGTGAAGAGGGTGCGGATACTCCTGTCCTGAAGCTTTATGATCTGCCCACTGCGAAAAACAATCGCCGGTTCCGCTGTATGATCACCGATGAGCAGGGAAATAAAATGTACAGCGAAGCCGCCGCCCTGTATGTGCTGGGAATTACGGCCAACCCCACCTCCGAGTATGTCAAAGAGGGAGCCACGGTGTATTTTATCGCAGAGGCGACAGGTAAAGGCCTGAAATATCAGTGGCAGGTGAAACTGCCGGATGAGGACGAGTGGAAAAATACAGGAGAACACGGCGCGAAAACTACTGTTTTGAAGATCACGGATGTGAGCGTCGCAAAGAACAAGCGTCAGTATCGCTGCAAGGTTACAGACGAGAAAGGGAACAAGACCTACAGCAAGGCTGCCGGTGTTTACGTCCTGAGTATAAAGAGCAATCCTTCCTCCCAGAACATTAAGGAGAAGGGGACAGTGGACTTCAAGGTTACCGCAACCGGCAGCGGCCTGAAATATCAGTGGCAGACGAGAAATTCCTCGAACCACGGCTGGTATAACTGGACGGGGTCCGGAAACAAGTCAAAGAAGATCTCAGTATATGCAAGCACTTCTGATCACGGGCATCAGTTCCGCTGTGCTGTGACGGACAAAGTTGGGAATACTGTTTACTCAAATGCGGCGACCCTGTATGTGTTCGGGATTACAGGCAACCCGAAAGATCAGAGTGTCAAAGCCGGAAAGAAGGTTGAATTCCATGTCAGCGCGACCGGGAGAGACCTGAAATACCAGTGGCAGGTGAAGACCAGTTCCGGTGGAAGCTGGAAAAATACGAGCAACAGTGGAAACAAGACCAGCAAACTGAAGTTCGAAGCAAAAACAGGTTATAACGGATATTACTATCGCTGCAAGGTCACGGACAAACTCGGCAGGGTAATGTACAGTAAATCCGCGAAGCTGACAGTCAAAAAAGGAAGTGGAGGAGGCGGGTCAGGAGATCAATATAACGTAATTACCCCGAACTTCTAAAAGTTGATTCCTCCGATATTTTATAAACGTGATTCCTCCGAACTTAAAAAAGGAGATTCTTCCGGGCTTTAAATAATAATTCCCCCGGTTTTAATTTGAATGATTCCCCCCAGGGCTTTAGCGATAAAAAGCTCCCGGGCAGAGAAAAACCCCGCCGCGAGGCCTGCTAGGCCTGGCGGCGGGGTTTTTTGTTCGCGGCAGAGATGAATACAATACGTCGAATTGCAGATAGAATCCGGGACAACAGTCAATAGGCCTCAGCCGTAAGTCAGCAGTCCGCTGCTGCCTGATTAATTCGATGAATTCCTGGAATTTTAACACGCGGGATCCGGGACCCCGTGATTGTACCGTTTATTTCAGGAAACCGTTGATGATCTGTTCTTCGGCTTCCGCTTCGGTCAGGCCCAGGGTCATGAGCTTGATGATCTGTTCGCCGGCGATTTTGCCGATGGCTGCTTCGTGGACGAGGGCCGCCTCCGTGCTGTTGGCTTCCAGGGACGGGACCGCGAGGATACGCCCGTTGTCCATGATGATGGAGTCGCACTCGGTGTGGCCGCTGCAGGCGGCATTGCCGACGACGCAGAGGTCGAGCTTCTGGAAGGAGTGGTCGCGGGCGACAGAGCGGGAGACGACATCGGCGCTGGAGCCGTCGCCCTTGAGATCCACGTGGTAGATGCTGTACGCATCCTGCGTGCCGTGGGTCATCAGGCGCTCATGCACGACGAGGCGCGCGCCGGGACCGAGTTCCGCCTTCGTGTCGCGCTTTGTGGAATCGACGCCTTTGATCTGTACCATTTCCATCTCCATGGTGCTGCCTTCCTCCATATAGACTTCGGTGCCGGGGTTCAGCAGGCGTTTTCCGGTGCCGTCTCCGGAACCGTAGTGTTTTTCAACATACTTCACTTTGGCGTTTTTGCCGACAAAAAAGCGGTGGATGCCGTCGTGCTGGGAGTCCTGCGTACCGCAGTTGTCGATGCCGCAGCCTGCGACGATGACGACATCGCTGTCCTCGCCGACATAAAAATCGTTATAGACGACCTCTTTCAGGCCGCTTTCGCTCAGGACAACCGGGATATGGACGCTTTCGTTTTTCGTGCCGGGCTTAATCTTGATATCAATGCCTGAGCCGTTTTCCTTGGAGGAAATGTCAATGTTGGCAGTGGTGTTGCGGACGGCCAGCTCGCCGTTCGCGCGGATATTGACGGCACCTTCCGGCACTTTGTGCAGGTCGGCGACCTCCATCAGGAGTCTCTTCTGGATCTCATCTATCTCTTTTATTTTCAGCATGTCTCTTTTTCTCCGTTTCGAGTTCTGAGTTACGGGACAATCCTTATTTTGATGTCAGGACTTTACACGCTTCAACAGCGGATGGCGTGCCGATCAGGGCGGGAAGGACCTCTTCCCGGGGACCGCTGGCGGCAATCTGCCCGTCCCGGAGGACCACGATCTTGTCCGCGATCTCCAGAATGCGCTCCTGGTGGGAAATAATCATGATCGAGCTGTCGTGAATCTGGGCGCGCATTTTTTCAAAGACCTGGATGAGGTTCTGGAAGCTCCACAGATCAATGCCCGCTTCGGGCTCATCAAAGACGGAAAGACGGGTTCCGCGGGCCAGGACGGTCGCGATCTCGATGCGTTTGAGTTCGCCGCCCGAGAGGCTCGCGTTGACCTCGCGGTTGATATAGTCCTTCGCGCACAGTCCGACCTCGGAGAGGTACTGACAGGCATCTGAAGGAGTCATGCGCCGTCCGGCGGCCAGGCGGATCAGGTCGAGGACCTGGATGCCCTTGAAGCGGACGGGCTGCTGGAAGGCAAAGCTGATGCCTGCCTTCGCGCGTTCCGTGACGCCCAGTTCCGTGACGTCCTCCCCGTCTAAAAGGATGCGGCCTGCGGTGGGTTTTTCTATACCGGCGATTATCTTGGCCAGCGTGGATTTTCCGCCTCCGTTGGGGCCGGTGATAACGACAAATGTATTGTCTTCGATCGTCAGGCTGATGTCGTTGAGGATCTCTTTTTTTTCAGCGCCGAGGCCGTTGTCCCCGGTGACACCGAACGAAATGTTCTGTAGTTCCAGCATAGTGTTCAGATCTCCTGTCTATGGGTAAGAATAAAATAGTGAAGTGGACGAATACTTGTGAAAGCGATCAAATGCCTGTCCGCGGGCAGTCTTCGCGGATGCAGTCTTCTCTGCCCCCGCTGCAAAGCTCCCAGCTGCCGCCTGTAATGACCAGCCCCCTTCCGGAGACGATCGCTTCCGCGACTTTCCGGCGGGCGGATTCACAGATCTCCGTCGCCGTCGTGCGGGAGATGTTCATCTGCGCGGCGCATTCACTGTGCGTCAGGCCTTCATGATCGATGAGGCGCAGTGCTTCGTATTCATCGATCGTGAGAATGACGGCGTGTGATGGATCTGCGGCATCCTCGGGATTGCCGCCGGACGGGCCGCAGACAGGGATGAACCGGTCAGATGCGGGCACATCGCAGATTCGACGGCTTTTCTGGGGCCTTGCCACAATACACCTCCTGAAATGGCTGCTATTGATAAGGATAGTGTCAGAACAGGGACAGTGTTCACAGAACCCTCCCGATGACAACAGCCGAAGACAAACCTGAAAATCTTTGCATGGATGCCATCGTCATTGCTTATTTCCGACATAAGTCGATTATAAGAGGCGGATGCGCGGTTTGTCTACTCTAATTCAAGGAAGCTGCTGTATCTGATCTGAAACAGATTCCGCATTGAAGAATGTGACGGGCACTGTTATGATAATGAAAAAGTGATTGCATGCGGGAGGGGAGAAATGGACACGGGAATCAGAACTGACCGGATCGAGCAGGTGCGGGAATGCGTGAGTGAAATGCTGGAACAGGTGCCGGACGCATTTCTGCGTGCCGATGGATATGTGCACATGTTCGGAGTCGCGCAGGCCTGCGTGATGATCGCCCTGCGCCGCGGGGAGGATGTCGAACTGGCCGCCATAGCGGGATATCTGCACGATATTGCCACCTACTCGACCGGGGACAGCACAAAACATGCCCGCCGGGGCGCGGAAATGGCGCGGCCGATCCTGGACAGCCTGGGGCTTTTCTCTGAAGAAGAGATGAACAGGATCTGTACGGCGATCAGCCTGCACAGCGACAAGAAGACGGTCCACGGCCCCCTGGATGAGATTCTCAAGGATGCGGATGTGCTCCAGCACTGTACGTATGATCCCGGTTTTGTCGCAAAGAAGGAAAAAGACCGTTTCAGGAAACTGTGCAAAGAATTCAGGCTTAAAGAATTGCTTCAGACTCTTTTGAACATTATCCGACATC
>JAUNJS010000027.1:5040-15847 GCA_030533125.1 Eubacteriales bacterium
TTCAGGCTGAAGAATAATGAACAGTATCGGTTCAGGACAATAAAGATAAAAAATGTGCCAGGCACTGCGGGGAGCTGTTTCCGGTGCCCGGCATTTCTTTGTATCCGCAGTATATGGAGACTCCTACACCACGACCACATTTTCAAGCCGCGCGTATTCCGCGGGCGGAGTCTTATCCGTCAGGATCAGTGCATCGTCCAGGGCGGCGAAGGTGACATTGGAGATCTTCTGGAACTTGCTGACGTCCGCGAGCACGTATTTTTCGCGGCAGCGCAGCATAGAATGTGTCTTTACCATGGCTTCCTGCAGATCCGGGGTGGTCAGCCCCGCGCCGGTGCTGATCGCGTTGACGCCCCAGAAGCCTCTGGTGAAATTGTATTTCTGCAGGCTGGCGATCGCCTCTTCGCCCACGACAGCTTCGGTGATGCTCTTGAGTTCCCCGCCCAGGATGTGGACCCGGATCCCCATGGCTGCCAGTTTCCCGGCGTGCGTGACGGCATCTGTCACAAACACTGCGGTTTTTGCTTCAATATAATCGATCATCAATTCTGTCGTAGTGCCGGCGTCCAGGTAGACGAAATCACCCGGGCGGATCAGTGAAGCCGCATAGCGCGCGATTTTGCGCTTGGCCTCTGTATTCATGGACTGCCGGCTCAGGACATCCTCATCTTTCGTGCTCGTGTCAAAGTCCAGGGCGATCGCGCCGCCGTGCACTTTGACCAGCAGACCTTTTTCATCCATCGCGATCAGGTCCCGCCGGATCGTCGATTCGGATACCTTCAGTTTTTCCACCAGTTCTGTTACAGTGACGCTGCGCTTCGCGTTCACAAATGCGGCAATTCTTGAAAAGCGTTCTTCGGACAGCATGCTGCCTCCTCCTGTCTGGATTTTTATGAATTTGAAAACAATTATTGATTGAATTCCGCCCTGCGGGACCGGAGAAAAAGACACGCCGGACAGAACATGTATTTGCGTGGCAATTCTTACACAATCAATCAGAAATGTGCAGGTTCATTCAAAATCATTCGTTGATATTTTATCATGTCTTTGTTCTTTTTTCCATATATTGACCAGTTCTTTTGAATGCATTTTCGTATAAAAAAATATAATCAGGATTCAGATAAACAGGCTTATACAGACTGAAAAATGAGCTGCGAACCGGTCTGAATCACAGCCGACAGGCAGAAAGAAACAGATCCGGCGGCCGGAACATCGAGGACATCCGGCTGCCGTTTATGCAGTTTCGCCAAAAAAACCGTGAAAAGATTGGTGATTATTTATGACTGATAATGACTGAAAATGCTTGCAAATGAATGTTTATGACGGTATAATAACATCATAAAAAAGAACACGGAAAAACAATACACGATGGTCAGGGGTAACAGAAAACACATGGTCAGCCAAAACAATGAACGGGTAAACGGAAACAGTGAAACAGCGCAGAACAGATGGAACAGGTAAATCAGTAAAGAGCAAATGGAACAGGTAAATCAGTACAGAACAGGCGGTAACAGGAGATTCAGTACAGAACAGACAGAAAAATAATTTCTCACAATCACAAGAAATTGAAAGGAGAAGAGTATGAAAGAAAAAGTGCAATCGTTTGGGCGGTTCCTGAGCGGAATGGTCATGCCGAATATCGGCGCGTTCATTGCATGGGGCCTGATCACAGCATTGTTCATCGCAACGGGCTGGGTCCCGAACGAGAGACTGTCAACCATGGTCAGCCCGATGCTGTCCTATGTCCTTCCGATCCTGATCGCCTATACAGGCGGTAAGATGGTCGCCGGGCAGCGCGGCGCCGTTATGGGCGCGATCGCCTGCGTCGGTGTCGTCTGCGGCGCGCCGGATTATCCCATGCTGATGGGCGCCATGCTGATCGGCCCTCTGGGCGGCTGGGTCATCAAGAAATTCGACCAGGCTGTGGAAGGAAAGATCCCTGCCGGATTCGAGATGCTGGTCAACAACTTCTCGATCGGTATCCTGGGAATGATCCTCGCGATCATCGGCTTCTACCTGATCGGACCGGTCATGGCAGCAGTCCTGGTCTTCCTGCAGGGCGGTGTCGACATCCTGGTCAATGCGGGACTTCTTCCCCTGGTTTCCATCTTCGTCGAGCCCGCGAAGGTCCTGTTCCTCAACAACGCGATCAACCACGGCATCTTCACACCTCTCGGCGCGCAGCAGGCCGAGCAGATGGGAAAATCCATCTTCTACATGATCGAGACCAACCCCGGCGCAGGCGCTGGCGTCCTGCTCGCCTACTGGATGTTCGCCAAGGATAAGATCACAAGGGATTCCGCTCCCGGCGCCCTGATCGTCCATGTGCTCGGCGGTATCCACGAGATTTACTTCCCTTATGTCCTGATGAACCCCCTGCTCCTCGCGGCATGTATCGGCGGTTCTGTCGCGGCAATGTTCTTCAACACCATCTTCAATGTGGGCCTTGTCAGCCCCGCGTCTCCCGGTTCCATCCTGGCGATGCTGGCGGTGGCGCCCAGAGGCGGCCAGATTATGGTCATCATCAGCTTCCTGATCGCGGCTGCAGTCTCCTTCCTGATCGCCTCCCCGATCGTGAAGATGTCCAACAGCAGCGCGAGCCTTGAGGACGCGCAGTCCCAGATGTCCGATATGAAGGCTGCTTCCAAGGGCCAGGGCGGTGCCTACGCGGCAACTGCCGACGGCGGCGAAGTTGACCTCCGTACACTTGATACCATCGTGTTTGCCTGCGACGCCGGCATGGGCTCCTCCGCGATGGGCGCAGCGGTCCTTCAGAAGAAGCTCGAAGCCAAGGGTCTGGGCAACATCAAGGTCAAACACTACTCTGTCTCTGAAGTTCCCGCAGGCATCAAGTTCGTCGTCTGCCATCAGGATCTTGTGGAGCGCGCCAGAAAGTCCGCTCCTTCCGCAAGGATCGTGACCATCAGCAACTTTATGAACGCTCCGCAGTACGATCAGATCGTCCAGGAGATCCTCGATTCCCGCTCCAATAAGAACGTGGCGAACGCGGGCGGCCATGACTTCCACGGCGGCGTCCTGCTCAAGAAAAATATCGTCCTGAACAACGCGCCTGTCGACAAAGAAACCGCCATCCGCACCATCGGCAAGCTCCTCGTGGACAGCGGCTATGTCACCGAGAAATATGTCGAGGGCATGATCGCCAAGGAGGATGTCTTCAACACGGCCATCGGCAACAACCTGGCGATCCCTCACGGGATTGAGAGCGTGATCGGCGAGATCAAAAACTCCGGCCTTGCGATCATGACTTATCCGGAAGGAATCGACTGGGGCGATGGAGAGATCGTCAAGCTGGTCATCGCGGTAGCTTCCGCCGGCGACGACCATGTCGAAACCCTCGGCAAGATTGCGACAACCTGCGAATCGGAAGAGGCTGTGGAGAACATCCTTCACATGAGTGTGGACGAGATCTACGAGCTGTTCAAGGCCTGACCATAAAGGCGCTGCATCGTCACCGGTCCGGATGTCTCCGGGAACATTGAAACCGGAGACATCAAAACCTGACCGGGGCAGGATCACGACGCCCAAAGCCTGACCGGGGCAGGATCAGAAAAGCGGAACCCGAAAGGTTTGTGGCCGGTGACGATGTATCTGCCGGAATGCCAATGTTTGTGGTAAAATATTCTGGAAAGAAAAAACGGCTTTTTGCCTGTGCAGCCGGAGAGCTCCGGCGGCCAGGCTGCGCAGGATGGTGTTTCATTCACAGAGAATATTTTTTAAAAAGGAGAAGGAATAAATGAAAGTTAAAGGCGTGAGAATGTACGGAGAGATGGACCTGCGTCTGGAGGAGTTCGAGCTTCCGGAGATCAAGGATGACGAGATCCTGGCGAAGATCTACAGCGACAGCCTCTGCATGTCCACCTATAAGCTTGCGAAGCAGGGCAAAAACCACAAGAGGTGCCCGCAGAATATCGATACAAATCCGGTCCTGGTCGGACATGAGTTCGCAGGGGTCATCGTGAAGGTCGGCGAAAAGTGGAAAGACCAGTTCAAGCCCGGCCAGCGCTTTGCGCAGCAGCCCGCGCTGAACTATAAGGGCAGCATGGCGTCTCCCGGATATTCCTATGAGTATTTCGGCGGAGATGTCACCTACTGCATCTTCCCTCACGAGGTCATGGAGCTCGGTGCTCTGATGCCTTTTGACGGCGACAGCTTCTACAAGGCTTCCCTCGGAGAGCCGCTGAGCTGCTCGATCGGCGCGTTCCATGCGCAGTACCACACAAACCGCAAAAATTATGTCCACGAGATGGGCCTTAAGCGCGGCGGCAACCTGATCATCATGGGCGGCTGCGGACCGATGGGCCTGGGCGCTGTTGCGTACGGCATTGTCTGCGAATATCATCCGAAAAAAATCGTGGTGACGGATGTCGACGACGCGAAGATCGCGAGGGCGAAGGAAGTCATTTCTCCGGAGTACGCGGCGGAGCACGGTATAGAGCTCATCTACGCGAACACCGCGAAAATGGCGGATCCGAAGCAGGGCCTGCTCGACCTCACGGACGGCTACGGCTACGACGATGTCCTGATCTATGTGCCGATCCCCGCCGTGGCGGAGCTGGGCAACCAGGTCATGGCGTTTGACGGCTGCATGAGCTTCTTCTCCGGCCCCAGCGACCATGATTTCACAGCAAAGATCAACCTCTACGACTGCCACTACAACGCGACCCACATCATGGGCACGACCGGAGGCACGAATGAGGATCTCATCGAGGCGAATGACCTCGCGGCGAGGGGCATCATCGATCCCGCGATCATGGTCACGCACGTCGGCGGCATCGACTGCATCGCCGAGGCCACCTGCAACCTTCCGACCATCCCGGGCGGAAAGAAGCTTGCCTACACCCAGTTTGAGATGCCTCTGACCGCGATCGAGGACTTCGGCAAACTCGGCGAGACCGATCCTTTCTTCAAGAAGCTGGATGAGTGCTGCAAAGCCCATAAGGGTCTCTGGAACCCCGAGGCGGAGCGCCTGATTTTCGAGCACTTCGGTGTGGAAGTCTGACCGGCTGTGAAATAGTCAGTGGAACAGGATTTTTTCGGGAGGTTACATTATGATATATACGTTAACTTTTAATCCGTCCGTTGACTACATAGTCGGCGTGGAGCATTTCCGGGCGGGCGAGATCAACCGCACATCGTCGGAGAAGGTGCTTCCGGGCGGGAAGGGCCTGAATGTCTCGATGGTTCTTTCCAACCTCGGACGGAACAGTGTCGCCCTCGGCTTTCTGGCCGGTTTCACGGGGCGGGAGATTGAGGACCGCATGCGTGCGTTCGGCTGCATGACCGATTTCATTTATGTCCGCGAGGGATTCTCAAGAATCAACCTGAAAATGATGTCCGATGAAGAGACGGCGATCAACGGGCAGGGTCCGAAGATCGATTCCATAGACATCAAGCTGATGGAGAATAAGCTGGACAAGCTGCTTGCAGGCGACATTCTCGTCATCTCCGGAAGCATTCCGAATACGCTGCCGGAGGATATATACGAGCGGATCCTGCAGAAGCTGGACGGCCGCGGGATCGACATGGTGGTGGATGCGGAGGGAAGCCTTCTGACCAACGTGCTCAAATACCATCCGTTCCTCATCAAGCCTAATCACCATGAACTCGGCTGGATCTTTGACGTAAAGCTGGAGACGCACGAGGAGGTCATTCCCTACGCGAAGAAGCTCCAGGAACAGGGCGCGCGCAATGTCCTGGTCTCCATGGGCGGCCACGGCGCAGTGCTTGTCACCGAGAACGGTGAAGTGTACAAAGGCGACGCGCCGGAAATCAAAGTTATCAATACGGTTGGCGCCGGTGATTCCATGGTTGCCGGATTCATTGCGGGATACCTTGAATCCGACGGCAATTTTGAGCGCGCCTTCCTCATGGGCCAGGCGGCCGGCAGTGCCAGCGCGGCCTCCACGGAGCTCGCGACCCGGAGCGAAGTGGAAGAGATCCTCAAAACGATTCATGTGAAGTAACAGGGGAAAAGCTTCGCGCCGGCCGCGTGCGGCGTACACAGTTGAGTACTTTTTCCGCGGCTGTGTGCATCCCTTATAGCGAACGTCAGATGAAATATTTCGTTCACTATAAAAAGACTCCTGCAGGCTTGATCTGCCTGCAGGAGTCTATTATTTTTTTATGACATGGTCCGCGTAAGTGATTTTCCGCACAGCGGCGGACGCGGATCGGTCGGGGGCAGGGGGCAACATGACCGCCTCTGCCCTGTTTAATGTCAGAAACGGTTTTTCCGCAGCAGATCCTTATTACAGGATGTCGCTGCGCTTGATGTAGCCGGGCTGGCCGGGCTCCGCGAGGATCTTGTTCTCGTGGACGATCTTCGCGTATTTGTCGACGATCTGGTTCTGGAGAACGACGTTTTCCCCGATCTCGGCATGCGCCATGACGATGCAGCCTTTGATGACGGCACCCTTGCCGATCGTGACGTTGCGGCCGATGATGGAATCTTCAATGGAGCCGCGGATCTCGCCGCCGTTCGCGACAAGGGAGTTCTTGACCTCGGCCTCATCGTAGAACTGGGTCGGGCAGGAATCGGAGGTCCTGGTGTAGATCGGCCAGTCCTCTGTGAAGAGGGAGGCGGCTTCGTCGAAATCGATCAGGTCCATGTTGGCCTTGTAATAGGTCGCGAGATCCGTGATGGGAGCGAAGAATCCGTGGTGCTCCACGCCGCGGACATCGAGCTCGCCGCACTTGGCATTGACAATGTTCGCGAGTGTGTACACGGAAGAGGTCTCGTGCGCTGCCTGCATCAGGTCGAGGAGAAGATCCTTTTTCAGGATGAAGGACTCCATGAACATGTCCTTGTTGTCCTCGTCTCCGAGATTCGGCGTGATGGCCGTGACTTTGTCGCCGTCCAGCGTAAGTGTGTTGCAGGTTGTGAAACCTTCTTTTGCGTTGAACACCTTGTGGTACAGAAGCGTCACGTCCGCGCCGGATTTCGCGTGCTGCTGAAGCAGATCGTCATAATCCTGCGTAAAGATCATGCAGCTGGGCGCGATCACGACGTACTCACGGGACTGGTTGCGGATGTAGTCGATGTTCGAGAAGAACGCGTTGATATTGGTGTTGTAGATCGGATTGACCATTTCGTCGTTGGGGACGATGATCTGGATATTGCCGCGCTTGGAGTTGATGTTGTAGTGGCGGCCCGTGCCGATATGGGCGACCAGGGAGCGGGGCTTTTTCGTGATATAAACCTGAATATTATTGATTCCGCTGTTGCTGAGGTTGGAGATCGGGAAATCGATCACACGGAATCTGCCGAGGAAGGAGAAGGCGCCGATCGGGCGGTAGTCCTGCATGCCTTCCACCTTATGCTGCGGTGAAGATGTAACGATACCAAATGCTTTTGCCATGGTTTCCTCCTTGTAAAAGCGCTCTGCGCCGGGACATGCTTACATATTGAAGCGCTTAATGCCGGGACATGCTTTCGTTCATAGCTTTATTACTTTATCGAAGCGCTTGCTGCCGGGGTATGCGCACACTCCTGTTGAAGTGTCTGCTGCCGGGATACGCTTACACATCCTGTGCCTGCAGCAGAATTTCCTTGCTGTCGGCACTGCCGACGACGGCGCCCGCGGCGATCTTGATGTTATCCGCGATCAGAGTCCTGGTGACGACCGCGCCTTCTCCGACGTTTACACCGGGCATCAGGACGGAATCGATGATCTGCGCGTCCTTGCCGACGGTCGCGCCGGTGAAGATTACGGAGTTTTTGACCTTGCCGTTAATATGGCTGCCCTGGGTGATGTAGGCGCGCTCAACGTCCGCGTTCGGTCCGATGTAGGCGGGCAGGGCGAGGAGACCCGAAGCGTCCTCCGTGTAGATCTTCCAGGTGGGGTCGTCGAGATTGAGCTCGCAGTTCTCATCGAGCAGATCCATGTTGGCCTCCCAGAGAGAGTCGATGGTTCCGACATCCTTCCAGTATCCCTCGAACTTGAAGGCGACCATCTTGTCCCCGCTCTCGCGCATGGTGGGGATGATGTTTTTGCCGAAGTCGTGCTCGGAGGCTTCGTCGTCCTTGTCCGCAACGAGGAGTTCGCGCAGGCGCTTCCAGTCAAAGATGTAGATTCCCATGGAAGCAAGGTTGCTGCGGGGGTGAGCGGGCTTTTCTTCGAAGTCGATGATGTTGTCTTCGTCGTCCGTGATCATGATGCCGAAACGGGGAGCTTCCTCAATCGGAACAGGCATGACGGCGATGGTCGCGAGGGCGCCTTTCTCTTTGTGTGTGTCGAGCATCTTGTCATAGTTCATTTTATAGATATGGTCGCCGGAAAGGATGAGCAGATATTCGGGATCATAACTGTCGATGAAATCGATGTTCTGTGTAATGGCATCTGCTGTTCCGCGGAAAACCTCGAGGCCCGAATCAGCCTTTTCGCGAGGAGTGAGGACAAAGACACCGCTGTCCTTGGTATCCAGGCCCCAGAGACCGCCCTTGGCAACATAGCTGTTGAGCAGCACGGATTCATACTGGGTCAGGACACCGACAACATCGATGCCGCTGTTGGCACAGTTGCTGAGGGGGAAATCCACGATACGGTACTTCCCGCCGTAAGCGACTGCAGGTTTCGCGACCTTGTTCGTGAGGTCGTGCAGGCGGCTGCCGCGGCCGCCGGCCAGGATCATTGCTAACATTTCAGTTTGTTTCATGATAAGCCCTCTCTTTCCTGGGTAATAGCAACTATGTATAAATGGTAATTGCCGAAAACGCGGCAAGGACCGGAATAACAAATCCGCCGCCGCTGCTTAGTCATTATTGTACAGGATTCAGAACCTAAAGTAAACATTTTGCAGAATGAAAAAAGCTGAAGGCGTCATTTTATACACGGGATAATAAACAGCGGCCGGTTCATGTAACGCAGAACGGGTGAACGCGTTTTATATTTTAATATGAAAAAGCAGCGGATTGCGTTTATGGGAATCACTACATGGGTATTCCTGTTGATTCCGGGAAGTTCGGCACTATGATTCGCGGAAAAATCATGCTATGATAAGGATTGCCACGCAAATAAATGCTCCATCCGGCGTGTCTTTTTCTCCGATCTCACAGGGCGGGATTCAGTTACATAGCCCGCTATGCGCCTTCATCCCGCCCTGCAATCTCGAAGAAAAATCCTACGCCGGTTGACTCATTTATTTGTGCGGCCATCCTAAGGAACACGGCATTGTCTGTGACCGCGGGGCTGCCGTAAGGAATTCCTGCACTTGAATTCTTTCCCCTGTATTGTTTCGCCTGACGGCGGACGGCGGCCCCGCGGAAGAATCGGCGGCGGCCGGACAGCCTCCGGCCCGGGGTTCCCGGCGGAGCGATATACTTCCATATAATTATAATTGCCGCGCCGGGTATAATGGACTGCACCTGTGTATGACGGCGGCCGGCAGCACATTGACCGGTTTCAGGATACTGTTTGAAAGGAGTACGATATGCGTTCTTGTAAGTACTGTGGGATGGAAATGTACGATGATGACCTGTTCTGCACGCGCTGCGGAAAGAGAGCGGATGAAGAGACCGCCGAAGCCGTCGGAACCCCCGTGCCGGACGGCACAGCCGGATTATCCGCCGCTGCCGCCGGACCTGCAATAGAAGAGGCGGGGAAAGCAAAAAAAGAAGAGGGACGCGGGAAAGCCGCGGGAGTGGGAACCGCCGCTGGAGGCGCTGCCGCCGCGCGGACAAATCAGCATCCCAGAATGGAAAAAGGGACAAAGAAGGCACCGAAAAGAGAACCGGCGAAAGTCACGCCCGTAAAAAAAGAGGCGGAGGAAGAGGAGAGAAACGGTTTCATTCCGCTCGCTTTCGCGGCGATTCTGATCCTGCTCCTGGGGCTGTTCCTTCCCAGGCTGTTCAGCGGGACATCTCCTTCGAAAGAGCCTTCCGCGCAGACCGCGCAGGCAGACCCCGCCGGACAGGAAGCCGGAGACGTCCAGGAGGCTGCCGGAAACGAGGGTAAAGAAAACGCGGCCGGATCCGACCTGTCGGGGCAGACGGCCGGCGCGGATACGCAGGAGCCCGGGGAAGCTGCGGCCGCGGCGGGTCCCGGGACAGCTGCCGGGGAGCAGAATACGGCACAGGGACAGCAGACGGATTCCGGGACTCCGGCAGAAGAGAAAGAGACCGCTTCATCTCCGGAGGAAAAGCAGGGAGAAGCCGGAAAGGAAGAGCAGGAGCAGAAGGCGAAAGCCGAAGAGTACATTCTGCCGGAAGGCGACACCAGGTATTATACCCCGGAGGAAGTCGCTTCGCTGGATGATGTAACCCTGCAGATGGCGATCAATGAACTGTGCGCCCGCCACGGCAGAATCTTTTCCGCGGATGATACGCGGACCTATTTTGAATCGAAATCCTGGTATAAAGGGACAATTGACGCGGAAGAGTTCGACTCGAATCTTTATAGCTATTTTAATGAATTTGAAGCGGGGAACTTTTCCATGCTTGCGCAGGTCCGCGAGTCCAGAGCTGCTGCCGCGCAGACCCAGGCGGCGCCTGTACAGTCCGAACCTGAAGCCGCGCAGCCCGACACTGCTTCACAGCGGCCCGAAGTTCAGAACGAGGGAAACTGGGATGACAACACGCTGTATAATGTAGACAGCGGAAACGATTGACCGGCTGAAACAGGACGCCGCCGCGCCGGACAGGAGAACGGCGGCGCGCCCAAAGTTCCCGTCAGGAGCACATGGCAGAGGACGCCGGCGTGTCCAAAGCTGCCTGCCAGGAATGCATAGCAGAGAACGCCGCCGCGCCGGACAGGAGAACGGCGGCGCGCCCAAAGTTCCCGTCAGGAGC
>JAUNJS010000028.1:0-7292 GCA_030533125.1 Eubacteriales bacterium
CAGAATAGTTTTTTTACATGCTTTCGACAGTCTGTTTAACAGATCGGATTCATTCCGTTACGCCGATCGCTTCCACGCCGGCGTCTTCCATTTTCCGGACGTCAAACAGCAGTTCCTGTGAAGGACCGTCCGCGAACAGCTGTCCCTCTTTCAGGATGATGCTGCGGGGACAGACCTCCGCGGCAAAGGCGAGATCGTGGGTCGCGATCAGCAGGGTATGCGGAAGCTTTTTCAGAATGCGGATGAGATTCCGGCGCGCGCGGGGATCCAGGAAGGCGGTCGGTTCGTCGAGAAGAATGATGTCGGGTTTCATCGCGAGCACGGTGGCCAGCGCCGCGAGGCGTTTTTCTCCGCCGGAGAGCTTCATCGCGGATTTATCCCGAAGCTTTTCGATCTGCAGAAGGCGCAGGCGGTCCTCTACACGACGGCGGACCGCGTCCTCCGCAAGACCCTGGTTCCTGGGGCCGAAGGCAATATCGTCGAAAATAGTCGGTAGGAAAAGCTGGTCATCCGGGTTCTGGAAGACGACACCCGCACGGGCACGGATCTCATTGACAGTTTTTTTTGACAGGCGGATGCCGCCTGCCTCCACGAGCCCCTCTCCGGGCAGGATGCCTGCGATGGACAGGATCAGCGTACTCTTGCCGGCGCCGTTCGCGCCGACGAGGGCGAGGTGCTCCCCTGGACCCGCGTGAAAGCTCAGATCCCGCACGGCTTTCGTCCCGTCCGGATAGTTTACGTTCCAATGTTCAATGTTCAGCATATTCTTACTGTGTTCTCCGGTGTTCAGGATAGCCACAAAAATAAATGCTCCATCCGGCGTGTCTATTTCATCAATCCCGCAGGGCAGGAATCAGTTACATAGTTTAAGTTTATATAAACAGGGCACCGATCCTCTGCGTGATATCGAAAAGGCGGAATAATACGGCGCTTCCGCAGCCGGCGAGGAGAAAGAGAAAATCAGCCCGGTTCAGGGGGCGCCTCATTCTCTGCACGCCCTGAAGATGTCCGCCGCGGCACTGCATGGCCTGATAAATGCGCTCCGCGCGGTCGCTGCTGCGCAGAAAAAGCTGGCCTGTAAAAGGGATGAACTCCCGCAGATCGGGCCACTGCCTGCCGTTCGCACGCAGACGGAACGCGGTCACCATGGAGGCTGCCTCGCCGATGAGGACAGCGGTGAAGCGGTAGACCATTTCCAGCAGAGACACCATTATCTCCGGGACATGCGCGCGCCGCAGGCTGTCCGAGAGCAGCGAAAAAGGAGTCACACCAGCGAGGATCAGGACCGCGCTCACACACAGAAGGCTCCGCGCAGTCAGCGTCAGCAGGGAGAGAAATCCGCCGGAGACAGGAACCCCGGCGATTCGAAGAAGAATCTTTTTGTCAAAAATCAGGTTGCTGACGCCCGCGAAGAGACAGAAAGGAAGCGCCGCCAGGGCGCGCCGCAGGATCATGGCGGGAGGAAGTTCCGCCGCCGTGATCATCAGGACGGGATAAAAAAGAAAGGGGGCAAGCCGCGCGAGGTCGTACCTTCCCAGAGATGCCACGCAGACGATATAGACAAGCGTGACAATGATTTTTACATCCGGGTGGAGCCGGTGGATGCCTGTATTTTTCGCGGCAAGCTGCTCCATGGAGTAGATCGCGTTCAGTTTGCTTCGGATATCACTCAAGAATCAGTCTCCGGATGCGCCGCGGCGGCAGGCCGCGGCGCATTTTTGTTTCTTGGACACATGTACGTTTGTTTTATGAAGCGAAGTTTCCCTTCTTGCGGGTGGCGGCCAGAAGCCCTCCGGCAGCGGCTGCAAGGGCGGCTGTGACGGCGGCTCCGATGAGGCCGCTGGCAGTGGTGCCGGTGCCTTCCCCGTCCGCGAAATCATAGTCGGGCAGGAGAGAAGTCTGTTCCTGAATGCGGGAGGCGGCCTCGTGTACACCGTCCTCGCGCTCCAGTTCGGAGGTGCCCGCAGTGCGCTCCATGGCCCACTCGAGGCCGTCCGGATTGGAGGAGGCATACAGGGAAAGCCCGCCGCCGACCAGCGCAGCCAGAATTGCCAGGGTAATGACGGTTCTGCCGATCGAAACGCGCAGCGGGAGCTTTTCAGACGAAGCGGCGCTCTCCAGAATCTCCGGGCGCATGGAATAGACGTAAATCAGAACGCCGACGGTGATCAGGCCTTCGACGAAGCCGATCGCCAGATGGATCGGCTGCATGAGGGAGACAAAGGTCGAAAAAGGCAGCTCTGTGACTCCGGAGGCCAGCGTCTCCAGCACGACGCTGAAGGCGCCCAGCTGCAGGCCGATGACGCAGGACAGAATCGAGGCGGCCGCGATGCGCTTTTTAGAGATTCCTTTCTGCAGGAAAGGGCGCATCAGCAGCGGATATACAATCAGGCACGGGATCACTCCCATGTTGAAAATGTTGGCGCCGAGCGCGAGCAGCCCTCCGTCCGCGAAAAGAAGACACTGGATGACCAGGACCGCTGCGATGGACAGAAGCGCCGGTTCCCCGCCGAGCAGGCCTGCCAGCAGAATGCCTCCGCAGATGTGTCCGCTTGAGCCTGTCGCGGGAATCGTGAAATTGATCATCTGCGCCGCGAAGACAAAGGATCCCGAGACGGCCATCAGGGGGAGTTTCTTGTCCGTGAGATCGTCTTTCCGGATTTTGTGTGCCGCATAGCCGAGCGCGCCCGCGCTGACGGCATACATGGTTCCGCCGACCGCAGGGGTCAGCAAAGCGTCTGCCATATGCATAGATCAGATCCTCCTTCAAAATGTGTTTCCGTACACAAATGGGTAAAAAAGTGTTTCCATAGCGGAAATGTTTCCCGATGGGCCAATTATAGCGCATATAGAAATGAAATTGAAGTATGATTAAAGCAGCGAGGAAAGTGGACGCAAATGCCGAGCTCGCTCGGGCATTTGCGGACATTTTCCGAGCGCGTAGTTTACTGCGGGCGCGGGACCATGACAACAAGTGCCTGAAAAAGGCGTAAAAAGAGAAAAAAGGCCGCTGTGTAGTACTCTCGGGCTTGCACAGTGACCTTTGGGGTTCAGCTTATATGGGAAAAACGAGCCGCGCGCGTGTACGAAAGGACAGGCGGAAACCGGATTGAAACATCCGGGGGCTGCATCGCGCCGCGCGCGGGCTCTGGGAATTCATGCCGGCCAGGCGGATCAGATCTCCGACAGATAGATGATGGCGGAGCGGAAGTCTCCCCAGAAGTTGGGCATCGGCAGACCCGCGTACATCAGGGCGTCGCCGTGAATCCGGGCGCGGGGACCGACGGGGAGGATTACGGAAGGATCGTCCTCCGGCGCGATGTCGGAGGTGCGGTCGACGATGACCGCGTAGTCGCGGCCGGGATCGAGACCTGGGATCCGCAGAGTCCTGCTGCGGTCGTCGGGGATCTTCAGGACCTGGACATAGGTGACTACGGCTTCTGATTTGTCCTTTGAGACGACAGCCCAGCAGTCGTAAAGATGGTTCTCCCGGTAGGAGGCAATGCGGTAATAATCGCCGCGGCGGATCAGGTCATTGTATTTGTGGTAGAGGGCGATCTGCTGCGGGATGGCAGCCAGTTCTTTTTCACCGAGTTTTGTGATGTCGAGCTCGTATCCGAAGGTGCCGGCGAGGGCGACATTGCCGCGGGTCTCAAAGGCGGTATTCCGTCCGACGATGTGGTTGGGGGTCACGGAGACGTGGGCGCCCATGGTCGAGAGCGGATACAGCAGGGCAGTGCCCTCCTGGATCATCAGGCGCTCGATGGCATCTGTATTGTCGGAGCACCAGATCTGGGGACTGTAGTAAAGCATGCCGGGATCGAACCGGGCTCCGCCGCTGGAACAGTTTTCAAGGAGCAGGTTCGGGAAATCGTCCACCAGGCGCCGCTGCATCTCATACAAGCCCAGTACGTAGCGGTGACAGAGCTCGTCCTGGTTCTCCGCGCCCAGGAATGCGCCGCCGAAGTCGGTCAGCGTGCGGTTCATGTCCCACTTGACATACTCGATGTTCGCGCTCTTCAGGACGTTCGCAATCCTCTCATAGACGGTATCCAGGACCTCTTTGCGGGAGAGGTCCAGGACATACTGGTTGCGGATCTGTACAGGATCCCGGCCGGGGATTCGGATTGCCCAGTCCGGATGCGCGCGGTACAGGTCGGAATCGGGAGAGATCATTTCCGGTTCGATCCAGATGCCGAATTTCATGCCAAGCGCGTTGATCTCATCGACGAGCTTTTTAAGCCCGCCCTTGATCTTTTTCTCATTGACAAACCAGTCCCCGAGGCCGGAGGTGTCGGTGTCGCGTTTTCCGAACCACCCGTCGTCCATGACGAACATTTCGATGCCCGCCTCTTTTGCCGCGCGCGCGATGTCGAGGAGTTTGTCGCTGTCAAAATTAAAATAAGTCGCCTCCCAGTTGTTGATGAGGATGGGGCGCTTTCGGTCTTTCCAGACCCCGCGGATCAGATGGTTCCGGTACAGGTCGTGCAAGGTGCGGGTCATGCCGCCCAGCCCCTCGCAGGAGTAGACCATGATGCCCTCGGGCGCCTGGAAGGATTCTCCGGGCCTGAGGACAAAGGAAAAGCGGTCCGGGTTGATGCCCAGCGTCACGCGGACCGTATCGAAGACATCGCGCTCGACCTGGCCGCGGAAGTTTCCGGAGTAAGCCAGATGGAATCCGTACACCTCGCCCCGGTGCTGGGTTGCGGAGGGAGAAACAAGGCCCAGGAAGGGATGCTCGTGGTGGGAACTCTCTCCGCGGTTGGAGCAGATCCCCTGGAAGCCGTATCCGATGTCGCGGTAATTCATATGGCGCTCACGGGCCCAGGCGCCGTCCAGCGTGAGCAGCCGGAAGGGCTTTTGGTCGGCATCGGCGAGATCCATGTCGAGAGAGATGGAGAGCGCCTTTTCAAGGCGGACAGGCTCTTTGCTGTCGTTGATTACCTTTAGGCTCCGCATAATCGCGTCGCTGTCCGAGAAGACGGACCAGGAGAGGAGAAAACGCGCTTTGAGGACCGGGTCCTCCATCGTGATTTCGAGCGTCTCTGTCCCGTCCGCATGGCCGAAAGTGGCCGGAAGTCCTTCGAGCTTATCCTTGCCCTGATAGATTCTGTGGGAGACATAATAGGGCTGCAGGGCAGTGTGCCCTCCCGCGCTCCGGATGGTGACGGCTCCGTCACGGTGGTCGCCGCAAAGCTCTCCCGGAAGCTCATGCTTCATGCACGCGAGCACCTTGCCGCGGTCTCCTTTATTCGTCGAGGGGAGAAATGGCGTCTCCAGATGGCGCAGGAGATAGCGAAGATCCGAATCCTGCAGACGCCTGCCGAAGTAGACGTGCTCCAGGAACTGTTCTTCGTCCACGACGGCCATCACATAGCTGACGTGCGCCGTGTCGATTTTAAAGAGTCTTTCCTTTTTAAGATAGCGGATATTCATGCGTATTATCTCCTTGTTGATCCTGCGGAGAGGATGTCGTCGGTGTGATCAGCAGGGGTTTAATCAATCATTAAAGCAATCAATAAAGCAGTTATAATTGTAAAAAACAGACAGATCGTCCCGGAACTCCGGTGTTTTGTACGGCGAGGCTTCCCGATACAGCTTCAATAAAAAAGCAGGCAGAATGAACAGATTGATGCCTGACGGGGCCTACATTCCCAGCCTTTCCATATCGGCGAGCGTCTGCCGCGCCGCGCGCTCCTCGTCGCTGAGGCCCTCGTCCATCCGGATTCCGCCGCCAGCACCGGATTCCGCCGGTTCCTCACCCTGCGGAACTGCATCCGCGGCCTGTTTTTCTCCGTCTTCCGTGAGCACAAAGTCCCCGTATTCATCGACCAGCGGAAGAAAGGGTTTCATGACTGGGAGCAGGAGACGGGCGTTGAGCATGGCGATCGCGCCGTATCCGCAGAAGACCCAGAGGAAGCCGTAGAGCGGCAGCATCTGCGGATCGGAGCAGGTGAGCCAGACCGGGAAGAAATTGAAGAACAAAAGGGCCGGGATGACATAGGGCCGCTTGAAGGCAAAATAAAAGGCGTTCCGCACCAGGCGGGGGAGGGTGTCCTCGAAAGCGGCCATAACCGGGAACAGGCAGATTGCCAGGATCGCTTCCGCCAGCAGCATGGCGTAGAGCGGGTACTTGAACAGGGAAACGGGCATTCCGGCCTGCAGACAGATCCGCAGGTCAACGAGGAGGAACAGCGTCAGGGCGACAAGCGCCAGCCAGGAGAGCGTCGCCCGGCGGAAATTGTCCTTGAAGCCCCTCCAGAAGCATTTGAAGGGATTGACCTGCCCGTCTCCGCGAAGGGCCTTGAACATGACATAATGGAGCGCCGCGCTGGAGGCGCCGATGGTGATGACCGGCATGCTGAAGATTACGAACAGGAGGTTCGCTCCGATGATCACGCCGCAGCGGGTCATAAGCCGCCCGAAGGCGCTTTCATTGCTGAGAAGACTGCCGAGCAGTTCATGCATAATCTGTTTCCTCGCAGAATGGTTCTTCGAATATTGGCTGCGGATTGCGGGAACGCACGGGCACGCGTCAATCCGGGGAGCTTCTATCCGCAGCGGAGCCGGAAATCACCGGCCTGTCCGGCTGCTGAAAAATATAGTCCAGGAAGATTTCAACAGCCTCGATGTGCTGACTCTGTGCCCCGATCCCGATTGCGCATCCGTCCGTGTAAAGACTGTATTCAGTCATCAGGATGCTGTCACTGATGTCGATTCCCACGGGAACCGGGTCCGTGCTGTATTCTTTGTCATAGGGGACCGCGTACAGGAAACGGTCCCGGTATTTTTCCCGGATCCGGGCGCACTTCTCGTTGTTAAGGTCCAGAAGCCGTCCGCTCTCCCCCAGTGAAGTCAGGTTGCCCGGCTCCATGGTGACCGCGTCCAGGATCCCGGAATCCGTGAAGCCGACAAAAAGCTCATAGTATCTGTTGCCGGCGGCATGGTTTTTCCCGTAATCAAACCAGGCTTCGTCATTGAACTCGATCAGTTTTTCAGAGAGGTCATAGCCGCTGTATTCGACATATCCATCCCAGAGGGGAGAGTTCGTCCCGGCCTCCGCGCGCGTGTTGGCCAGCATGAGGTAGAACCAGTGGTCGGAGAGCGTCGTCCGGACGCGGTAGATCACGAAAGAGGTGATACAGAGAAAGGCCACAGCCACCGTGATGTGCAGCCAGTAATAATCGCGGACGTAGCCAAGCTTCTGCTGCCAGGTCTTGCCCTTGAGCTTTTCGGATTCACTTTTGAAAAAAGACCGGATTCGGGTGAGCATGGAGGATCGTCCTTACATA
>JAUNJS010000028.1:7302-15842 GCA_030533125.1 Eubacteriales bacterium
GAGACAGTGTCAGGGTCCTGCGCTCCGGCACGCGGCGGAAACCTCGGCGCGGCAGTATACAGTATAGCATTCGCAAACAAAAACCGGAACTTGAAAAGCCCCGGTTTTGTTTGCAGACTGATTCTCCGGCTGATGATCCGGCTGGTTCTTCAGCTTAATTGCAGCTTTATGAAAAGCTCAATTCCGGCTTCATTACAGCTTGCCGCCGGAGGTCGCGATACCTTCCACGAACTGTTTCTGGAAGATGATGTAGATCACGATCATCGGGATGACGGCAAGAACCGCGGATGCCATCATGGTCGGGTAATCGCTGCCGTACTGGCCCTGCATCTTGGCGAGGCCGGCGGACAGGGTCGTTGTCGCGGAGTTCGTGCAGACGATCATGGGCCACATCAGATCCTTGAACGCGAACAGGGCAGTGAAGATTCCCAGGGAAACCATGGAGGAGCGGGTCAGGGGCATCATGATCTTGAGGAACTTCTGCCCGATGTTGCAGCCGTCGAGACCGGCGGCCTCCTCCAGGTCGATGGGCAGTCCCTCATAACCTGTCTTCAGCAGGTAGGTGCCGAATGCCGTGACAATACCGGGGAATACCAGACCGGCGCAGGTGTTGAGGAGTCCCAGCTTTGAAACCATCAGGTACTGCGGGATGATGAAGATCTGCGAAGGGATCATCATCTGGATCAGGACGAGCGCGAACATGAAGTTCTTGCCCGGGAAATGCAGACGTCCGAACGCGTAGCCGGCCATCGTGGCTGTCAGGCACGCGCAGAGCACGCGGAAGAAGATCATCAGCAGCGTGTTCTTATAAAGGATGAGGAAATTGTAGCTCTTCCAGACCTCCGCGAAGTTTTCCCAGTGCCAGCCGTTCTGCGGCAGAATATAGAACGGCGATACGGAGATCGCCTCCTGGTTTGTCTTGACAGCCGTGAGGATCATCCAGGCAAAGGGGACGATCATGATAAAGGCCATGATCGTCAGGATGACATACATGATCACCTTATTCAGGCGTTCTCTGGTTTGAATATCCATATTTCACCTTCCCCTTTCCTTAATTGTGGTACACGAGTTTCTTCTCCGCCTTCTGCATGATGAATGTCACGATCATGATGAAGACGACCAGGACAATGACGAGGGTCGCGCCGTAGCCCTTGTTGCCGTTCGTGAAGGCGTAGGTATAGAAAAGGTAAACAATGGACTGAACCTTGTCGAGCGCCACATTGGTCTTGTCCATGACCATGAACATCAGGTCGAAGACCGTCAGCGCGCCGATGAGTCTGGTCTGCACGATGAAAAAGGTCGTCGGGGACAGAAGCGGCACCGTGATGTTGAAGAACTGGTTGATGCCGGTCGCTCCGTCGATGGAAGCCGCTTCATAATAGTCTCCCGGGATTTCCTGCAGACCCGAGATGAACAGGACCATGTTGTAACCGATGACAGACCACACGCCGATGATGCCGATGGCGATCCAGGCGATCTTCGGGTCCGAGATCCACGCGATGTTCGTGTGGAGAATGTTGTTGAAAAGACCGAACTGCTGGTTATACAGCCACCGCCAGACCATGGCGACCGCCGCGGGCGCGCAGACCATCGGCAGGAAGAAGATTGTCCTGTAGATGGAGGTGCCCTTCAGCTTCTGGTTCAGGAATACGGCGAGGATCAGCGCGATGACGACGCCGAAGGGGACTTCGATAATCGCGTACTTGATCGTGTTGAGAAGGGACTGCCAGGTCTCCCGGGCCGACAGCACTGCCTGGTAGTTGGCAAGTCCGACGAACTTGTTGCCCTTGCCGAAGTCGCCCGTCTTGCAGAACGACTGGTAAATGGTGTTGAAAACGGGATAGAAGTTGAGGATGATGAGACCGATCATCGTGGGGAGGATAAAGAGCCATCCCCAGCGGGCCTCTTCTTTGGCCCTCGCAGTCATTTTCTGTTTGCTCATGCTCCCTCCTGGGTTGTACTTCGACAGACCGCCGGATGAAGGGGGCATGTCCCGCATCATCCGGCCGGATCTGTATGGAATTGTTGTCCTGAACAGGCATCATATGCCTGTCCGACGGAATAGATTATTCCGCCGCGATGGCAGCTTCGATGATGGCCTGCGCATTGTCGCACGCAGCTTCCATCTTCGCGGGATCAGAGGGATCCTGCCATGCGTCGAGGAACGCACCTGCCTGCTGAATCTTGTCCTCCCAGACAGTGGTGTTTCTGGTGTAAGGACGGAAATACAGAGTGAAGTCTTCCATGCGGATAAACGCGGAGACGTCCATGCCTTCGAACGCGTTGCCGAATTCCTCGGAAATGCCTTCAATACCTGCCATTGTGACACCAAGCTCGGCCTGCTTCTTCTGTGCCGCCTCGGAGCAGAGGTAGGAGATCAGGTCATAGCACGCATCAGGATTGGAGGTGTTGGCGGCAGCCGCCCAGCCGAGGCCGTTGTAGCAGGACTGCCTCTCGCCTTCGTCACACTGCTTGTTGCCGTTCAGATCCGCGTAGGGAAGAAGCGCCCAGCAGTAATCTTCGTGATGCTCTGCCTTGTAGAAGCTGTTGATCATCCAGGAACCCTGTGTGATCATTCCGACCTTTCCGGACTGGAACAGGGAATCCGTGCCGGTCTCGGCGACAACGGACTGGGGAGCGCCGACGGTGAGAAGCTTGCGGACCATCTCCATGCCGGCCTTGCCCTCCGCGGAGCCGATGGTCGTGCCCTTGTGATCCTCGGTGATCAGCTGTCCGCCGTAATCATAGATCAGGTTGTACCAGCCGTCCTGGTTGTTGGAGGTGTTCATCGCCATGCCGTAGATTTCACCCTTGGAAGCCTCGGTGATCTTCTTGGCGGCTTCATACATGTCATCCCATGTCCAGTCGTCAGTGGGATAATCCACTTTGTACTCATCGAAGATCGCCTTGTTGTAGAGGAGCGCGATGGTGTCATGATCCTTCGGGATCGCGAAGACCTTGCCGTCGCTGCGGGTGTACAGCTGGACGATGCCGGGATAATAAACGCTCATGTCCATATCCGCGTCGTTGGCGATGTAATCGTCCAGTTCAAGAAGGAGATCGTTCTCCATGTACATCTGGGCGGTGTTGGAGTGCATCCAGAAGACGTCGGGCATCTGGCCGCCGGAAGCGCCTGCCTCGAGGAGCGTCCAGTAGTTGTCCCAGTCTATGACTTCGATCTTGGCGGAAACACCGGACTCCGCGGACCACTCGTCCACGATCTGCTGCAGGCCTGCCTGCTGGTTGGAGTCCCAGATGTTGATCGTCAGGCTCCCGCCGCCGGATCCGGAGGAGGCGTCGGAGCCGCCGCCGGAGGAGCTGCCGGAAGAGGAGGAGGAGCTGCCGCCTCCGCAGGCAGCGAGCGACAGGACCATCATGCCGGCGATCGCCAGTGCCAATAACTTTTTCATCATAATAGTTACTCCTTTCTGCGTATAAGGATTTGGCAAATCTGACATGCCAGATCTGCGGTTTTATAGGCACTTTTCCGGCACTGATGTTCCGGATTTCGTCAAAATGCCCATAAGTCAGACAGTTATTCACAGAAAGTTTACAAATTATTCATGAAAGCGTCCATGGAAGTATGTTCACCGGACATGGGAAAATGGGTAACAGGATACCCCGATTTCCGGTGCCCTTGTGCTGTTTTTCCGACGGGATCACTCCAGGCTGCCGGAGCCGGTTCCCTCCGGCAGGTCCGCGGCAGGAGAGAAAGGCTGTTTCTGCCCGGTCCCGCCGCCGGAACGGATATTCTCCGGCAGGTCAAGATCGGGAAGAACAGGCTGTGCCGGTATGCCTTTTTCGGAAATCTGTCTGTTCTGTTCCCGGTAAACACTGGGGCTGACGCCGAAGCGCTGTTTGAAGATTTTGGAAAACGCGAGGGGGTCGGGGTAGCCGCTTTCCATTGCGATGTTCCCGATCGAGTCTCCCGTCAGAAGGAGGCACTCCGTAGCGTGGATCATGCGGAGGCGGATGAGATATTCCTGCGGGGAGATGCCGTAATGGTCCCGGAAAAGGCGGACGAGATAGCTGCGGGAGATCCCGATCTTCGCGGCCAGCTCATTCACACGGATCCGCTCCGCGAAATGCCGCTGCAGGTAGCGGGCCGCATAGGCTGTATAGGAAACATCCTGGTCCGGCAGGATGTCGATCGGTCTGCGGTGCGGGGACCCGATCAGAAGAAGCCCGATAATCTGGTTGATGCAGGCGCGGCGGAAAAAAGCTTCCGTGAGAATGTCCGCTTCCATTTCCAGCGCCGCATGGATCGTCTTCATTACGGAATCACCATTTGTAAAAGGAAGAACGGGATGATCTTTTGTAAACCCGATCTGCTGCATCACCCGCTCGGCACTGACGCCATGAAAACCGATCCAGCAGTAGTACCACGGCTTGTCATGGTCCGCTTTGTAAAACGTCTCCTCTCCCGGATAGATGAGGAAAATGCTGTTCGCGTCGATCTCAAAGCAGTTTTTCCCGCATTGAAAAATGCCTTTTCCGTCCAGCACCACATGCAGGACAAATTCCTCCCGGACATAAGGACCGAAGCTGTGGTCCGGAAGGCATTCCTCAATGCCGCAGAAGTCCATATACATCGGCGGCATTTCTCTTAGAACATTCTGTATAGTAGAAAAATCTCGGAACTGCTTATCGAGCTTTTTCTGCCTGTGAAGCCGGGGCTTTTCCTTCATGGCGTATCCTCCATCGCGAATATATCCTGCAGGATTATTCTAATATACCAATATGCGATATGAAAATGTCTAACAGGCGGATTTTTTATACCATTTTGAGATAAAAATTCGAATATTGATAAGTTTAAACTCATTATGGTATATTTACTGTAAAAGCTCCGGCGCTGCACACGAGCCCGCGCAAGCTTGCTTGCAGCGGGTCTCGTGTATTGCGCCGGGCCACATGTATGAGCAAAAAAGCTACACGCCGCTGCGCAGGCGGGAAAGGGCAAACGGGATGCTGTATAGTTTTCATATTTTCTCAGGAAGACATTTTGTGGATATGGGGATTTATCAGACAGGGCACGAACAGTGCGCGCCGGGGCAGCTGTTCGGGCCGGTCGCGAGAGAGCACTTTCTGTTTCATTATGTGCTGAAGGGAAAAGGGACGCTCCTGTGCCCGGACTCCTCCGGAGAACTGCGGAAACACGAGGTCCAGGCAGATGAAGGTTTTCTGATTCTGCCCGGCTGGGTTACGACCTATTTCGCGGACGCGGATAATCCATGGGAATATGCCTGGATCGAGTTTGACGGCCTGCGCGCGAAGGAGGGCATCGATTTTGCGGGCTTTTCCAAGGATTCGCCCGTCTACCATTCCCGGCTTCCGCTTTATAACGGCATAGTCAGGGAGGAGATGCTCTATATCGCCGGTCACCCGGAGGAATCCATCCTGCACATTGTGGGGCATCTCTATCTTCTTTTCGACGCGCTGATCCGGTCCAGCAAACGGGAGAGCATGTCTCCCGGACACAGCATCCGGGATTTTTACGTGCATGACGCGATTGCCTATATCGAGACCAATTACCAGAAAGATATCTCCGTCGAGGAGATTGCGAAAAGCGTCGGACTCAACAGAAGCTATTTCGGAAAAATTTTCAAGGAGATGCAGGGAAAATCCCCGCAGGCTTTCCTTCTCGCTTACCGCATGTCCAAGGCGGCGGAGCTTCTGCAGGACACAAAGCTCTCCGTCGCAGAGATCGGCGCCGCGGTCGGTTACCAGAACCAGCTCCATTTTTCCCGGGCCTTCAAGGGAGTGTACGGCATCTCGCCCCGGGCATGGAGGAACCGGAACCGCTCCGGCATTTTCAGGCACGAGGAAGAGCCCGGGTAGAAATGAAGGGAGAAGAAAGGGGTTCGTCTTCTGCTGCAGTGCGGCCTGAGCCGCACGGAGCAATCCGAAGAGATTTTAATCCCGGGCGGAGGCAGTCACGCTGCCGTGGCAGTTTATACTACAGGTTGAATGACACCCCGGATTGTCTGTGATAATCTTGGAACAGATAAAAAAAGATCCCGCCGTCCGGACATGCGGACGCGGTCTTATCAGAACACAGAACAGGGACGCTGACAGCGGACAATTCCTCTCGCCTTTTTTACCCGCATGTACGAGAAGCATGCGACGGCGTCCTGTGAAATATCCAGAACGGTTTTTCATTTATATTTTTTCATATATAAACAGGAAGACATAAAAATCTTAGAAGAAAGGAGATGGTACGATGAACTTCGCAACAGCACTTCGCAACAACAGCATATTCACTCGTACGGAAAATGGCGCCGTGGCGCTTTCCACAACCGGCGACGCAAGGCTCGATCTGTTCGGAACGATCGGATCGCTGCGCAAGGCGGACAGTACACGCATCTGCCGTCTCTTCGCGGAGGCGTACCGCGCGGATCCGCTGTTCGCGACAAAGATCGCGTTTTACGGCCGTGACGTGCGCGGAGGCCTGGGCGAGCGTGAGACATTCCGCACGATCCTGCGCTACATGGCGCAGGCTCACCCGGAGGCGCTGGTGCCCAACCTGGATCTGATCGGTGTATACGGCCGCTACGACGACCTGTACAGCCTGATCGGAACACCTCTGGAGACTCAGATGTGGGCGGCCATGAAGGCACAGTTTGAGGCGGACCGCCAGGCGCTGCAGGACGGCAGGGCGGTCTCGCTCCTGGCAAAGTGGATCAAGACAGCGGACGCTTCCTCTGAGAAGACGAGGGCGCTCGGCATCCTGACCGCAGGAAAGCTCGGATATGACGTCTACACATTCAAGAGAATTGTGCGCGCGCTCCGCCGTCGGATCGGTGTGATTGAGACCCTTATGAGCGCAGGCCGCTGGGATGAGATCGTCTATCCGGATGTTCCCTCCAGGGCAATGATGATCTACCGCAAGGCCTTCCAGCGCCACGACGCGGCACGTTTCTCGCAGTTTATCACGCGGGCGGCTTCCGGCGAGGAGAAGATCCACGCCGCGGCCCTCTTCCCGTACGATATCGTCGAGAAGGTTATGGTGAGCAGCTCCGGAACCCGTTTCGGCTACAGGATGATCGAGGATCCTGCGCTCGAAGCGCAGTGGAGACAGCTCCCGGACTACGTCGAGCCCGGCACCAACGCGCTGGTCATCGCGGATACGTCCGGTTCCATGAGAGGACGTCCGCTGGCGACTGCCCTGGGCCTCGCAGTTTACTTCGCGCAGCGCAACAAGGGCGCCTACCACAACATGTTCATGTCCTTCTCCCACACGTCCCGCGTCCAGATCCTGCGCGGCGAGACACTCGCCCAGCAGCTGGACAGCGTGAACATGAGTGACTGGGATATGAACACCAACCTGGAAGCCGCATTTGACCACATCCTGGAGATCGCCGTGCGCGGACGTGTCGCGCCGGAAGAGATGCCGAAGTCGCTCATCGTCATCTCCGACATGGAGATCGACTACTGCGGCGGACGCGACTGGACTTTCTACCAGAACATGGCGGCTCGCTTCCGCCAGAACGGCTACAGCCTGCCCGGAATCATCTTCTGGAATGTGGACAGCCGCAACGACGTCTTCCACGCGGACAAGAACCGCATCGGCGTGCAGCTTGTGAGCGGCCAGTCCGCCTCCACGTTCAGACAGGTCATGCAGAACGTGGGCATGACTCCTGTGGAGGCAATGGAAAAGACAATCAACGCAGAGCGTTACGACGCGATTACAGTTAACACTTGACGCCATCACGGCAGCATAAGAGAAGCCCGGATCTTTTCCGGAGAACCTGCGCGTTTTCCGGAAAAGAAACGGGAGATTCGGGACAGAGGGCTCCGGACGCAGATCCGGAATGCCGGTACACTCCGGAACACCGGTGCACCTGACAGATGTGCAGGATCCGGGAGGATGAATCCGGCAGACGCTGTTTCGAACAGAACGCTTCCCGCTGCCGTCACGGCGGCGGGAGGTGAGAATGAAGAATGTTTAGAAGCCCGACTTACGGAAAAATGGAGATCGGCCAGATCCCTGACCGGATCCTTACTTTTTACAGAGACCACCGGAAGTACGAGTCCCCCGTGCGCATCATCATCGGGACGGACTCCCAGAACTTTGACGACACGAAGATCGTCTGTGTCATCGCGGTCGTCTGCGAGGGACACGGAGGAATCTTTTTCTACGAGATTACGCGACAGCCTCTGATCCGGGATGTCAGGACAAAGCTCCATGTGGAGACCAATGACAGCCTTCAGTTGGCTGAGGAGCTGGTCGGGATCATGGAAAACGACGGAAAGTATGAGGAGTTGTACCTCAACTGTCCGATCGCCATCCATGTCGACGCAGGCAACAGCACGAACGGAAAAACAAAAGAACTGATCCCTGAGCTCGTCGGCTGGATCCGTGCCTGCGGCTACGACTGCAGCGTCAAACCGGACAGCTTTGTCGCCAGCACCATCGCGGACAGGATCTCGAAATAATGAACAAACGGCACAACACAATTCAGACACCGGAATGTATGCTGCGGCTGCGGAACACAGCCGCAGCATAACAGAAACAGAAAACCGGATCCGGAAAACCGGAT
>JAUNJS010000615.1 GCA_030533125.1 Eubacteriales bacterium
CGAAGTACCTAAGTACCCGAAGGACTCATAGTCCCGCGACCCATAGTACCTGCGGCTCATGGTACCCGCGGTTCCGCGGATCAGCACAAACGGATCAGCACATTACGAAAGGGCGGAAATGGACGAAATGCAGATCAACAATCCGGACAGGAGAGCTCACGGATACACCTCGGATACAAATCAAAATCATAAAAAACAGAAGAAGCGGCTGCGCGTTCCGATGCCGGCCGGGACTGTCCTGCCCATTAAAGGGACAGACATCCTGATCATGCGGGACGGCGATACAGAGGAGTACTCCGCCGGGAGCACCTGTCTGGTGTACAAAGGGCATATCAAGTCCGGAACGGGAATCGTCGCGGATACAAATGTTATCATCAAAGAATTTTATCCTGACACGGACGACATGAATCCGGGCTTTACGAGACAGAAAGACGGATCTCTTTTCGCGGAAGAGTACGTGCTCGGGTCAGGTACCTGCAGACAGCTTCGTGAGCAGTTTTACCAGGGACTGATTTACCAGAAGGAACTGGCAGGTTCCAACGCCATGGAGATCTCTATACGCCCCCTGTTCGAATGCGACTGGGGAAGCTCCACATACATCATCAGCGACGCGCACAGCGGAGGTGATCTGGGGACAGACCGGCCGGAAACGTTGCGCGAAATCATGTCCGTAGCAGTGTCGCTCGCGGAGACCATGGGCATCCTGCATGACAACGGATATATCATGACAGATATAAAGGCGGACAATTTTCTATGGATCCGGAAACCGAACACAGTGCGAATCATTGATTCGGACAGCCTTGTCCCGTTCAGGGACATCGAGAGGATGTCCCTGAAGCCTCTTTTTGCCAACAAAAACCATATTTCTCCGGAACTCGGTTTTCTCCACATAAAGATCCGGGAGGGAACTTCAAAGCGGGAAATAGCCATGCACAAAAAGAACCTGCTCAATCCGAACACGGACAGATATTCGATGGGGATTCTTTTGTTTGAACTGTTGTTCCGGAGGCTTCCCGACCTGTCCGGACGCGACAAATGCCTGGGCGGCAGCCGCCATGCGTTCGGAAAAAACGGGAAGCGGTCAAATCCGGATCGGCAGACGGGGCAGAGCGGCGGCGCGCCTGCCGGTTTACCGGCCCTTGTCGGGGAACTCAACGGATTGTACAGCGCGGAGATTTCCGCTTCCGGAACGCCCGCGCCGCAGCTTCTGCAGTCGCTGCTGGACATTCTGCGCAGGCTTCTCATTTACAATCCCTCTGAAAGAAGGAGGAAAGGCTACGGGAATGAAAATGCCGTCGTGTCGGACCTGCAGACAATTTACGCCCAGCTTTTCTCCGACAAGCTCGTGCTGCGCCGTGAAACCGCAAAGGCAAATGCCCGCTTTGCGGCGTATAATCTCCTGCAGAAATATCCTCTGTTCGACTTTCCCGTAGTTTTGCCGAAGGGCAGGGAACTCCGCACGGCCATCATCGGAAACCATGCCATGCGGGCGGATATGCTGTCCGCGGTGCTCTCGATCGGGCAGATGCCTGATGCGCCCCAGCGCATCGAACTCATCGCGGACGACACAGATGTTTTCTGGGAGGACTACATTTCCGAAAAAAACAATCCCGCCCTTGCCCGCGCGGTGACGTGGGAGATTTCGGGGAAAAATACGCGTCCTGCCACGCAGGGGACATGCGCGGGGGATCGCTCTCCGTATGTGGAGGCTGCGGATAAACCTGGCAGAAGTCGGACCGCAAGCACAGGCGCGGGGGATCATTCTTCGAATGCGGA
>JAUNJS010000232.1 GCA_030533125.1 Eubacteriales bacterium
CCTCCTAATGCCGCAGGATGCCGCGTTTTGCGCAGTTTCCTGCGGGTCAGTTCTGTCCCGCGTCTCCCAAAATGAAATTCATCACTCGGCAAAACGCGGCAAAATGCGGCAAATCGAGGCCGCCAAAAGTAGTAGAAAAGTAGTAAAACGGTTTTTTTCTACTACCGAGATTTCTTTCCAATCTTCCGAATTCTATCCTCAGATGAAACATCCAGATTCAAAGAAATCAGTTTCCTTAAGCTGATGGAGCGCTGACCGTTCTTCTGAACCTTTCCTGCGTTCTCCCATGGAACTGCACCCTTGCCATTGTAGACCTCTTCGATGGTTCCATCGTTTTTCATCTTCATGACAATCAGATAATCAGGTTCACTGTAGATCGATACACGATCTCTTCAGTCGGGGACTTTCACCCGAAGGTATCCGTAATCGTATGGAACGGAGCATACGTGGAGAGATGAGTGTTCAGGATTGATCAATCCTCTACCACAATCACATTAACCTTCTTGCTGCGTGCTGTACAGGCATCCAGGGCAATGATGCCTTTCCCGTAGTACGGAGAGAAGTCCGCGTCCTCCCCGAACTCAGATCCTCTTCCCTCGAAGTTGCTGTGTCCATATGAGCAGTGCCAGTGACCGCAGATGATTGTTTTGTCGTCCTCTATCACTCCTGCCCTTGCAGCATCCATGCCGTTGATCCACCTGGCAAGATTCCAAGCTTCTTCTGAGGCAGTCCGCCAATCCGGAATCCGGCAGTAGAACGGCTCCGCTATGCACGGAATCCAGCCGTGAACGAAGATGTACTTCTCGGTTTCGAAGAAATCTAGCATCGATGGGATTATTTCCTTATAATATGGCGTTTCCCTGGCCGCCTCAGCAAAATCCCAATGCTGGATCCTTGCCATGGTGGGATCATACCCGGTCAGCATCAGTGCGGTCTGGTAGGTTCCATTGGCGACATGATGGTAGTACGCCAATCCCTGATCCCGTTCCACCATCTCACAGAACAGGTCTTCATGGTTTCCGCGGATGAGGATCAGATCGTCCCGGTTCTTCACCACAAACCGCTGGACTTTTTCCGCTTCTTTCCCGCGGTCAAACAGGTCACCGCAGATGAGAAGCTTCTTTTCCCCTGTATCCTCAAAATACCCAGATTCCTTCAGTGCTTTTATGAATGGTGTATAGAACCCGTGGATATCCGCCGTGACGTAGTACCGCATTTCCCTTCAAGCCTCCCGTGCTTTGACTATCATATTTTCAAGGCATATAGCTGTCAAGGGAGTTTTTTCTCACAGCAGCTCATACCCAGCCAACGGGTTGTTTCGTCTCCCCTTTACCTGTGGCGATTCGGCTTCTCTCACCGGGGATGTTCGTTTTGCCCCCTTCCCCTTTGCTATATATCTCCCTCTCCCTTTCACAAACCGCTTATTCGACTTGTGGAAGTCGAAAACGACCGTGTTCTCCTGGCGTTCGCCATTGATGGAGTAGAAGACTCCTGGGGCAAAGGTTCCTTTCGAATGCTCAATCACCAGGCTTTTACACATCTCCACGAAGTTCCTGTCATAGAAGCACAGTTTCTTCCTATTATAATCTACGAACATAGATCCATCCGTCCGCTCCTCGACTGCTTCAATCACCAGAGTGCCGGCATTGCTTCGGATGCCTTTCCTGATAATGATGTACTCTGGTTTTCCCAAAGCCATGAGCACCTCATACTGGATCCCTACCTTATGGCTCGATACTGTGAGGAACGGTTTCCCAATCATCGGGTTCCCTGTATTGGCCACGCGTACGATTTCATAGTCTGTCATTTTTCAGCTCTTGTTTGGGAAATACAGATGTGGCACCTATATAATTCGTAGGTGCTTCAAGCGCATAGATGAAATCACGGGGAAACAGATCATCCCCCAGCATTTCTGATTCAGTTTCTGGATCAACGTCTTGGGATTCATGCCCTTCCGCGCCATATTCGAGCAATAGGTGTGCCTACGCCAATGAGGAACTTCAGGTCAGGTTGCATCTGGAACTGGTGGATGAGATGGTCGGCTGGGGCAGCGCACGGCAGACGATACGCCGGAATGCAGGGATGTAGATGATTTCCTCAACAGGACACAGCACCGCTGGGACTTCGTGTTCGTAGGTGGCAAAGCGATGCGGTTCACCGATGATATGGTTATCCGGTACGTGAAGGGCATCACCGTGCGGGAGTCAGAACTGGAAGTAGAGTTCAAGGCGGGGATCAAGGTTGCAAGCAGCAAAGAGCAGGCTGCGTGAAGGGATGAGTCAGATTTGGCTTGTCCCTTTTTTTGTTTTTGGGGATGACATGGAAATAGGATCTATGGTATCATGTAAGAAAGCATCTGGTTTTCTCACGTAACCGTCAGCACCTTGAAACACAAAGGAGGACAATTCCATGTGGAAGAAATGGACGGCATTATCTCTGTGCATCCTGATGTTCTGCTTCGGGATCACAATGGGGTTCGCTGCTGAAGCAGGTGCGGTGACCGCATCGGATTACTCGGATCCTGCTAACTGGCTGGCAATCCCGGAAATCACAAAGGAAGTGGACACCTTCTATATCTACCCGACGGCATTCATGGATTCATCGGAAGGAGCTCCTATGGTCTGCGAGATTGACAGCGAGATCCTTCGGGCCGGAGCAAATGATTGCTATCAGACACAGGGCATTCTCTATGAAGAATCCACCAATGTCTTTGCACCTTACTATCGCCAGATTAACATGGTTGTGGCCGCATCCGCTCCGGCGGAGGAACGGGAGGCGCTCCTGGAAGGGGCTCCGAAGGCGGATCTGTTTGCTGCATTGGACTACTACTTCGAGAACCTGAACAGTGGACGGCCCTTTATTCTGGCTGGGCATTCCCAGGGATCCCAGATGATGACTTTCGTGCTCTCTGAGTATATGGGAGCTCATCCGGAATACTATGAACGGATGATTGCGGCCTACGCGCTGGGCTATTCCATCACGCAGGAATTCTTGGGCCAGAATCCTCATCTGAGATTTGCGGAAAGCGAAGATGATACCGGCGTGATCATCTCCTGGAACACGGAAGGGGAAGGAAACACGGACGCCTCCAACTTTGTGGTGATGGAAGGCGCTATTTCTATCAATCCCCTGAACTGGAAACGGGATGAAACCTACGCGGGAAAGGAGCTTTGTCTGGGGGCGCGGATCCTGAATGCGGAAACCGGTGAATATGAAATCATCCCGGAAGCCGCGGACGCGCAGCTGAATGTGGAACGCGGTGTAGTGGTCACCCATACGGATGTGCTGGCACCGATGGATGAGTGGATGGGCTTTGGCCCGGAAAGCTACCACGGCGGGGATTATACCCTCTGGTATACAAACATTCAGGAGAATGTAAAGGTCAGGACGGAAGCGTGGATAAAGGCGCAGAAGACTGCAGCCCGGAAAAACATCAAAGTGATTGATATGGAGCATCACTATTATACCCAGGACTTCTATGATCTGGCGGCGAAACGCAACGACGTGCCGATCTACTATCCGGAAACCAATCAGATTGAATATGTGGACGGTGTGGTGATGCCGCTGCCGCCGGCGGATGTTTTCTGGATGGATGATGCCCGGATTGATCAGATGGATCAGTACGGCGTGGATCAGGCGATGCTGGAAATCTCTCCCGGGCTGGAAGTGATTGAGGGAGAAGAGGGAATTGCACTCTGCAAAGCTGCGAACGACCAGGTCTACGCGGCGATGCAGAAATATCCGGGACGCTTTTATGGCTCTGCCGTTCTGCCGATCCGGGATGTGGAGGCAGCCTGTGCGGAACTGGAACGCTGTGTGAAAGAATACGGCTTTGTGTCCTGGCATACCCACAGCAACTATGGGGATTCCTATATCGATGACGAGCAGTATCGCCCGATTCTGAAGAAGGCTGCGGAACTGGGCGTGTATGTGTATCTGCATCCCAACATGCCGGTGAATCCCCGGATTAATGAGCGGGGCTGGCAGTTCTCCGCCGCAGGGTTCGGCTTTACGGAGGATTGCATGAACACGCTGCTGGCCATGATCACCCGGGGCATTTTTGATGAGATTCCTGACCTGCAGGTTGTCACCGGCCACTTTGGCGAAGCACTGCCCTTCCTGATGAACCGAATGGACGCGCATCTGAATCCGGCGATTGATGAGGGCCTGGTACAGATTCATCCGGTCAGCTGGTATTTCAAAAACAACATCTGGGTGACGACGAGCGGAAACATGCAGGAAACGGCGTTTGAACTGACCAAAGAAGTGGTCGGACTGGACCGCATTCTGCTGGGAACGGATTATCCCTATGAAACCTTTGAAGAGGAAATGTCCTTCCTGTACGGGCTGGATCTCACGGATGAAGAGTGCGAAATGCTGTACCACGGAAACGCGGAGCGGTTAATGCATATTTCGGATTAAATGACAGAAAACAACAAATAGTCCCTGAATTTGAGATCGCTTTTATGGGGGGCTATTCCGAGTGGATTAAAGCAACTTGCCCTCTCGAACTAACCCCTTCCTTGCAATAAACGGGGAAGAAACCAGACCGTTTCGCCACAAAAGAAGAACAAATTTCCCGCGCTTTTGGACAGCGCCAGAGTGATTGTCGCGTTTAACATTGCCTGGGATCCACCGGATGTGATTGCGCTGAGACGAATCGTTCCGTCCTTTCCCTCAAAAAGCGTCACATTCAGAGAAACGCGGTTGGATCCCATTGCGCTATACCTTTCAAATACACGGACCGCACACCGGGAGGATCCGTCAGAAAAATCGCTGCTGTCTTCCAGTGAGGCGGATACGCTGCCTTTCATGATTCCGTTTTCAATCCTTCGCAGAATATCATTGAAATCTCCGTGCAGAGTCCTTTCCATCTTCGCCATTGGTATTACCTCTTATTCTGAATCGTCCTGTAAACCACAATTACTACAAGCCGAAAGACCTGAATAAAAAGTTGAAAAATATTGTGAAGTAGAGTACCCCATACAACATTTCTTTACGAAATGCAAACCCACCAGGCATTGCTCTGTAATGTCTAACGGGTTTCTGTCGCCTGTAACTGTTAAGAACGGGAATACAAGGGCTGGAAGCTGTTTTTACGAAACGGATCAGGAAGAAAATCCTTCTCTCGCGTTCCTTGCCCCAAATCCGCCCCACGTGCCCCTCTGAGCCTTCCAAGCAAACCGTTTCCACCTGCCCGACCACTCGCCCCTCTGTGGCCAACGTGTGGGCTGACAAAGGCGGAGCCACGGAAATGTATAAAAGAAATCTGGTGCAACCCCGGATCATCCAAAAACACATTTTGGCGTTTCTACCACCGTCACGGGTGTAAAATGTCTTGTTTGTTCTTTCTGGTATAATATACTACCGTACATAACATTATGTTACTTTGTCCAATGGTTGTAAAACGGTAGTAGGATTTCAAAACGACCGGCACGAGAAGCAACGATTTACCGCGAAAAGTACGCCTCCGCCCAAGTTTTGCAGGCCTGTCGGCTACTGTTGCCGTG
>JAUNJS010000616.1 GCA_030533125.1 Eubacteriales bacterium
TTCGGAAGTTGAATCGGACCGGGGTTTCACTTTCGGAATCGGAATGTTTCCGGACCGTCATATCCGGAAGCCGGAACGGTTCCGGATCATCGTTTTCGGAATCGGTATCGGGACAGATCTCTTACAGAAGCACGTATTTCAGGATGAACAGCAGGGCCAGCACATACATCAGCGGGGACATTTTTTTCGCCTCTCCAGCCAGAAGATGCAGCACGACGTAGGTGATGATTCCCAGGGAGATCCCCTCCGAGATGGAGTACATGAAGGGCATCGATATGATCGCGATGAAAGCCGGGATTGCGTCCAGAGGGCTTTCCCACTTGATCTTTACGACTTCCTGCATCATGAAAAATCCGACGATGACCAGCGCGGGCGCCGTCGCGAAGGATGGAATCGCGAGGAAAATCGGGGAGAAGAAGAGGGAGAGCACGAAGAACAGGCCGGCTGTGAGCGTAGTGAGTCCGGAGCGCCCGCCCTCCGCGATGCCGGAGGAGGACTCCACGAAAGTGGTAATGGTCGAGGTCCCCAGACAGGCGCCGACTGTGGTGCCGACCGCGTCCGCCAAAAGGGCACCGCGGATATGCGGCAGATGGCCTTCTTCATCGAGCATGCCGGCCTTGGAGGCGCAGCCGATGAGCGTGCCGAGTGTATCGAACAGGTCCACAAACAGGAAGGCCATAATGACAGAGAGAAAGTTCAGGCTCAGAATATTTGAGAAATCCAGCTTCATGAACGTAGGGGCGAGGGAAGCCGGCGCGGAGAAAATGCCGGAGGGAATCAGACTGAAATAACCCGACTCCGGAATGGGCTCATACAGACCGCAGAGCTGGCACAGGATTCCCAGTCCCCAGGTCACGATGATGCCGATCAGAATGTTGCCGCGCACTTTTTTGATCACCAGGAATGCCGTGAGCAGGATGCCGATGAGCGCGAGCACCACCGTAATGCCCTCCGAGTAAAACGTCCCGTCTGTCATGGAAGCTTTGAAGGGGAAAATAGATACAAGGGTTGAGCTGGCCACAACGATATGGGCGTTCTGCAGGCCGATGAAGCAGATGAAAAGGCCGATTCCGACGGAGACGCCGAGTTTCAGCGTCGTCGGGATCGCGTTAAAGATCGCCTCGCGCACATTTGTGAGCGAAAGGAGGATAAAAATGATTCCTTCCATAAAAACTGCGGTCAGGGCGATCTCCCAGGAATAGCCCATGCCGATGACGACGGTATAAGCCAGATAGGCATTGAGCCCCATGCCGGCGCTGAGCACGAACGGAAGATTGGCGAGGCAGGCCATCAGGACACAGGCGATTGCGGAAGCCAGCGCGGTCGCGGTAAAGACCGCTCCCCTGTCCATTCCGGCATCTCCCAGTATGCTGGGATTGACCGCCAGGATGTACGCCATGGTCATGAAAGTCGTGATCCCGGCCATGATTTCCGTGCGGACATTTGTCCCCTTCTCCTTCAACTTGAATAACTGCTCCAAACTGCGTCCTCCTTTCCTGAGATATGATCAGGCAGTTTCCTGTTTCGGACGTTCCGCGCAGCGAAATCAACAGGATCGCCTGTATACTGGATAAAACGTAATTATCTTAGCATATACTATTTGAAAATGACAGCCTTTTCCGTTATAGTGATAATGTTGGGTTTTTATAAGCCGTCCGGGGAAGACCTCCGGAAATCAGGAGAAAAACCAAAAATATACAGCAGAAACACTGCAGATCGATCCTGCGGAAGAGAGAATAAGAGAGATAAAAGAGCAGCTGGAGGAGAGCAGA
>JAUNJS010000029.1:0-14038 GCA_030533125.1 Eubacteriales bacterium
GGAGTCGCGCGGATCTGAACCTGACGGGCCCGACCCCGCCGGACCCGGACAGCACACTGGTCCCGCCGGATCCCGAGAACATACAGGGTCCTCTGGACCCGCAGAGCTGGGATGAAGACCTGATGCCTCCGACGGATTCCGAAATTGATCCGGACAGATTCCCGGAGACCGCAATGGATTCCGCAGAGGGCGGCTTTGATCTGACGAACAGCGAAACAGCTTCCGCACATGGCGAGTCCGGTTTCACAGGCGATGAATTCGAGCCGGCAGTCAGCGAAACAGCGCCTGGATCCGGCGAGTCCGGTTCCACAGGAGACGGATCAGGGACGGTGTACAACGAAGCAGTTCCCGCATTCGGTGAGTCCGGTTTTGCGGGCGATGGACAAAAGCCGGCACACAGCGAGAATGACCCGGCGGACAAAAGGCTTCAGGGAAGCGGGGAAAGCCGGACAGATCTCCAGGAGAATCATCAGGGCGGCAGAAAGAAGCAGCAGGGAAACCGGAAAAGGAAGAAAAAGGCCAGGTGAGCAGGGGAGATTCGGAAATGGAAAAAAGACGTTTCATATTGGACTCCGCCGGGCCGCTTCGAAGTCTCTTTCCGCGTGTCTGTCCACACGTTCATGTGCTGGCGGTCGGAGTTCTTTTTGCACTCTTCTCTCTGCTGTGCCTGTGCGGCTGTGGCAGAAGCCAGGGAAAAGAGGGCTCTGTGCGTATTTTTTATCTGAACGCGGATAAAAACGCGCTCGCGCCCAGGTATTATGAACTGAAAGCGGAATCGGAATACGACCAGGTGAAAGAGCTGTTGGAGTATTTAGCATCCACTCCCGCGGAAGAAGGACTCCAGCCTCCCATCAGCGGGTTTTCGCAAAAGGATTTTCTGATCGAAAAGAATCAGGTGATTCTCGAGTTTTCCGGAGAATACAAACAGATGGACAGCATCACGGAAAAGCTGACCCGCGCTGCCATTGTCAACACATTGTGTGAATTACAGGACATCCGGCGCGTGACAGTCCGGGTCAACGGATCCCTGATCGTGGACGAGCACGGAAACAAGTCGGAGAATATGACGGCGGACCAGTTCATCTATAACTCCGGACGGGAAATGCTCAATTTTGAGCGCGCGGAGATGCATCTGTATTTTGCGTCCGAAGACGGGAAAAGCCTGGTGGAGACGTACCGGACGGTTGTCTTCAACGGAAATATTCCCATGGAAAGACTGGTTGTGGAACAGATTATTGCCGGACCGAACGGCGGTTTCAATTATCCGACGGTCAATGAGAACACCAAAGTCGTCAACATCGTCACCCGCGACAATATCTGTACGGTCACGCTGGACAAGACCTTTCTGACAGAGCCTTATCCCGTAGATCCGGAAGTCGCCGTTTATTCCATCGTCAATTCGCTGAGCGAGCTGCCTTCGATCCTTCAGGTACAGATCCTCATTGACGGCGTGGAAAACCCCGTTTTTATGGACACATACATCCTGGATTCCGAGAGCCTTCTCCAGAAGAATACGCGGCTTGTAAAGGAAAAAGAATAATTGTACGCTGCACCGATGCGTGCGGAAAGGAATTCAAATAATGCGCAGACCGCTGTTTGGTGCCCTTGCGGGTATTGCGGCGGCTGTCTGGCTCACCATCATTCTGTTCCCGTTGAAGCTCCCCGACTATGAACCGTACCGGGGATCCCGGGTTACCCTGACAGGCACGGTCTGCAGTCTGGAACCGAAGCTGGAGGGGGACACAACTGTCTGGCGGCTGATGCTGTCTGAGGTACTCCCTGAAAGTGATGATACCGGCCCCGGTCCCGGCGCAGGACTATCCGGGACGGCGGCGGAGGAAGACAGGATCCTTCCCGCTGCGGGAAACCCTTCCGCAGCCGCAGAGCCGCAGACTGCAGTGCAGCCATCCGGCGGGACCGGCGCGGCGCAGCCGCTTTCGTCCGGTCCGGGACAGGATTTGGGCATCGGGAAAAACTCGCGCGTGCTGTGTGTGCTGGAGCGCGAACCGGCACTTGATCTGAGCGCGCGTGTGCGCATCCGCGGAAAGGTGACACCTTTTCGCGGCGCGATGAATGAGGGCGAGTTTGACGTCCGCTTCTATTATCATATTCTGCGTGTTGATTTTTCACTCCGTGACGCAGAAATCATCGCCGCCTCAGCTCCCGCTGATCATCTGGCGGCTTCCCTGTTTCAATTCAAAAAGTACATATCGAAGGTGATCGACCGGGTTTTTTCGACGCAGAATGCCCCGGTTTTACAAGCCATGCTTCTGGGGGAGAAAGGCCTGCTGGAGGAGGAGACAAAAGAGCTGTACCAGGGTGCCGGGATAATACATATCCTGAGCATCAGCGGACTGCATCTGTCCCTTCTCGGCATGGGCTTTTTTTCGTTGCTGGGAAAACTCCGCTTACTTCTGCCTGTCCGCGAAAACCGGAAGGCCGCGGTCCTGTGGAAAAAGATTCCGATGGGAATCCGCGCGGCGGCATCGATCCTTCTGGTCTTCCTGTACGGAAAAATGACCGGCATGGGTACATCCGCGTTCCGGGCGCTGGTGATGCTGTCCCTTTTTATCATTTCGAAAGTGATCGGCAGGACCTATGATCTGCTCACGGCGGCGGCAGTCGCCTGTGTCCTGCTTCTGTTCGACCAGCCGCTGTACCTGCTGCACACGGGATTCCGGTTCTCCTTTGCCGCCGTATTGTCCATGGGAATTCTGCTGCCGGCCGTGCCGGGCAGAGCTTTGAAGGCAGCCGCCGTCCCTCTGGGGACCCTGCCCGTCTACCTGTGGGCCTACGGGACATTTCCGCTCTGGTCCCTGCTGCTGAACCTGGTGGTCATACCGCTGATGGGCGCCGTGATGCTCAGCGGAGGCGCAGCTGTTCTGCTCGGGGCAGCGGCAGGAATGCCGTTTTGCAGTGCGGCATCGGATATTCCCTTGCGCGCCGCTGCTCAGGAGATCCGCTTTCACGGTATTGCAGCCGCGGAAGGAGCGGGAATATCTTTCCGCAGTCTTGCGGCAGCAGGAGAAGGGATCTCTTTTCGCGGCGCAGCGTCGGCGGGAACAGCAGGAGGATTCTTTCATGTTATTTTGGAATACGCTTCCCGTCTGGCCGCCATTCCGGCGGAGGGCATTCTGAACCTCTATCGTCTTCTGGCTGTCTGGACGCAGAAACTTCCGGGACACACGCTTGTTCCGGGAAGGCCTTCGCCGCTGCGGATCCTGCTCTACTATGGAATGCTCCTCGCGTTGACTGCAATATCCGTACACCTGCGTATGCCCGCGGTTCGCAGGCGGATCGAGCACTGTACCGTCCATGATTTTTCCATGAGAGTTCCTTTCGGGGATTTTATCATGAGAGTCCCTTTCGGGACGAACCGGCTGTGGCCGCGTGACAACCGCGAGCGGAGAAGAATCGGGACCGCCTGCTCTGCTGTGTGGATCCTGCTGTCCGTTTTCGTGCTGGCATTCCGGTGCCGGATTCCTTTTGAAATGGATTTCCTGTATGTCGGGCAGGGGGACGGAATTGTAATCACCTGTGACGGGAGATATTTTCTGATTGATGGCGGAAGCTCCTCCAAAGACCAGCTCGCCGGATACACCCTGCTTCCCTTCCTTCATTGCAGGGGGATCGGCCATCTCGACGGTGTCATCATCACCCACGAAGACGGGGATCACTGCAGCGGCCTTCTGGAAATCCTGGAAAACGCGGTGGATGGCTCTCCGGATCTGCCGATCGGGACCATCTATCTGCCGGACATTGCGGAAAACAGTAAGGGAGAGAAATACCGCCGTATCGAGTCCCTTGCCGCGGAGGCGGGAATACCGGTACAGCACATCAGCCGCGGGCAGCGCCTGCGGACAGGGGAGCTGTGCCTTGACTGCCTGCATCCGAAAGCGGGGGCCCTGTATTCCGACGCAAACGAGACATCCCTCACCTTCCTCCTGCGGTACCGGGAATTCTCAGCCCTCCTGACCGGAGACCTCGAAGGAGAGGGCGAGGCTGAAATGCTCCGGTATGTGCGGCAGACTCTCACAAAGGACGCGGAACCCCTGCGGGTTAACCTGCTGAAGGCCGCGCATCACGGCAGCCGGAACGCGACAAGCCCGGAGTTCCTGCAATGCTTCCGCCCTGACTGCGTTGTCATCTCCGCGGGAATCAACAACCTCTATGGACATCCCCACAGGGAACTCCTGGAAAGACTGCAGTCCCTGTTAGCAGAGGCTTCGGTCTTCCGGACAGACTTGCAGGGAGAGATCCGCATGCAATGGAGGCGGAAAGGTGCTGTATATAATACATGGATAGAGTAAAAACACGCACACATTAAGTATTGAGTTCCGGCCCTGGGCGGCGCGGGATCACTCAGAAGGAAGGTCCTCCCGCAGAAAAAGATAGTTGTTCTTCAGGGTCAGGACGGGATGGAGTCTGCCGCGCCGCACGAGATCCTGAATATTCTGCCGTGTGCAGTGCAGGATGGAAGCGGCGGAAGCAGTGTCGATCACGTTCTGCCGGACGAAGGCGCGGAAGTAACAAATAGTTAAGAAGGAAAGATGGCAGGATGTGTTCAGTATTTTTTTTTAGTAAACTGTCATAACAAAGTAACTGCCTCTGCCAGACGATAAAAAGTTCCTGCCCAATACGTGAAACCCGCTGGATTCGAGTACAGCACAGGTGGTTTTTAAAGTTAAAAGGCGGTTCCGCCCGGCACCCTGTAAGGATGCAGGTAGAACCGCCCTGTAATTATCTATGAAACAACTTCAGAAATGGTGTCATTAAACCATCCACGTAATAGTCATTTTTTGACATCCCTTCTATAATGAATGGCTTTAATAAATGACTTTCAATCAAGCCCAGATATCGCCAATGGTAAAACCTTCCTCGAAAGGATCGGTGGGATCCAGTACAAGGTTGCCATAACCATAAATCCAGGACTGGCCGGTAATCGCGGGGATAATCGCCTTCTTTCCATAGAAGTCGACTTCTTCGAGGCATTCGCCCTTGTAGACAACACCGAGGAGACCCTTGTTGCGGAAGGACTCGCCGGGCTTGATCATGCCCTTGGCATACATGGCTGCCATACGGGCGCAGGTGCCGGTGCCGCAGGGGCAGCGGTCCAGGGCGCCGATCCATGTGGAAGGATTGTCAAAATCAACCTCACCGCTGGCCACAGTGACAGCGTTGCGGACATCGCAGTCTTCCTCATCGACGAACTTAAAGAGCTGGGAGATTGTGATCCCGACACCCGGATAATCGGGGTTGGCAACAGGAAGCTGATCCTGCGCCGCTTTAAGAATCAGGGAGGAAATGCGGGTGATCTCACGGCCCTGGTCGGGGGTCAGCTCGACCCAGGGGAACTGGTTGACATCCGCCATGACGTAGTACATGCCGCCCCAACAGACATCCACTTTGACCTTCTCTACTCCGTGTCCCAAGTGGGGAACGGTGATCTCGGTATCAATGTACTCTGCAAATGCAGGGACATTTTTAAAGGTGACGGCCGTCGCCTTGCCATTCTCGACAACTGCCTTGATGCCGATCAGGCCTGCGGGCGCTTCGAGATTAAACTCGTTGAGTCCCTCGTGGGAAGGGATGATTCCCGTTTCAAGAAGAACAGTCGCTACAGAGATGACGTTGCCGCCGCTCATCATGGGATATTCGGTCTGCTCCATGATAATGAAGCCAGCTGCTGCATCCGGGTGCTTCGGGGGAACCAGTACGTTGCAGCAGAGCGGGGGATATCCCCGGGGCTCGCGGAGCAGGAACTTGCGAAGACCGTCCGCCTTGGTGCGGAGGTACTCTTCCATTTCATAGACACTGTCGCCGGGGATATGTCCCACGCCGCCGGTCACGACGCGCATAGGCTCGCCATCATGGGTTTCCACTACATTGATCACTCTTTTAAAGCTCATGATTTCCTCCTGTAGAATATGTAAATCTGTTGTCTGTTGCGCTTGTTTACAGAATCTTTTACATTGAATGTGTTACATCTTTTACATTAAATATGTTATGTTGAATGCCTGATTTATTCCTCCACGTCCACCGGTTCTTCAACGAGCCCCCAGTCGCCGCTGCCCTCAAAATGTTCCTGGTAGCATTTTTTGCCGAATCGGAAGAGGACGATGGCACACATGATCAGCACGATGCTCTGGAGAAGGCCGACGAGGGTAAACATACCTTTTACGGAGTTGATGCCGCCGGTCGCGACCAGTGTGTAGGCAGTGCCGCAGAGGAGCACTCCGGAGAGGATCTTCTGGAACTTCGGTGGTTCCGCCTCAGCGTCCAGCTTCCTGCAGGAGAGAGTCGCCACACAGGAGGCCATGGGGTCGGCCAGTGTGGAAAAACTCATGACGATGCAGCAGAGGAACAGGATTGTGATCAGCTTGCTCAGGGGGAGCGTGCCGATGATCTGGAATACTGTGGCCTGCATGCCGGAGGTGTTAACGGCGTTCCATACGTCAAAGGTGCCGGAGGTCTGCAGGTAAATGACCTGCCCGCCGAAGATGGCGATCCAGATCATGCAGAAGATGGAGGGGACCAGGATCTGTACCAGCATGAAGGTGCGAACAGTGCGGCCGCGTCCCATGCGTGCCAGGAACATGCCGATGACCGGCGCGTAGACGATGAAAGAGGACCAGTACTGCACAATCCAGTCCGCAAACCAGGTATCGTTTGTGGTCAGGACGTTGGTCGTAGTTGTCATCTGGCCGAAATGATCCACGATGTAGCCTACCGCTTCAGAACCGATCTTGCCGATGAACTGTGTGTTTCCGAGTAACAGGACGTATGCCATCAGGAAGAAGAAAAAGCACATGCAGGTCGTGGAGATGAGCTTGAGCCCCTTACTGATGCCGGTGACGCAGGAAGTGATGAACACCGCGCCTACGAAGAGAGCTGCAAACAGCCATACGACGGGGTTCTGCGGGATACCGAAGGCTGCTTCGAGACCCGCGCCGATCTGCATGAGGCCGACACCCATGGAGTTGGAGGTCGCACCCATGATGCAGAAGATGACCATGGCAGTGATCAGGGTGTTGAGCCAGGGGCGTCGCCTGCCGGTTGCGCACTCCACGATGGAGTTAAAGGACAGCGATTTTTTGCGGTTCACGCAGAGTACTGCGAAGGCTGCGCCGCAGATCGCGTACATGCAGTACTGGATGAAGCTCCAGTCCCACATGGCCTGCGCGACGGCAAAGATCGCGGCAGGACGGCTCCCCGCCTCGGCGACTGCCGTAGGTGTTGTCATGAAGTGGTAGATCGGCTCTCCCATCGCCCAGAACAGAAGGCCCGTGCCGATGCCGGAGCAGATGGACATGGCGCACCAGGACGGCATGCTGAAAGCTGGTTTTGCGTCCGCGCCGCCGATCACAATATCCCCGTACCGTCCGATGATGAATACCACCGCAAGAATCAGAAAGATCAGTGACAGCAGGTTGATATACCAGCCGAAATAGTCTGCCATTCCGTACAGCAGCTTCGTCATGAAATTCCCAACCGGCTCACGCCAGGCAATACCGGCAATAATAAACAGTGTCAGGATTACGATGGCCGGCCAGAAAGCAGCCTTGTTCATACTTCTGTCTTCAGTGTTGTGCTCCATGAGCATCCCCCTTTCTTTTTGAATTGTTGAATCTCTGACGACTGCTGTTCACGGTCCCAACATGGACTGTAAACAGACAACTTTTATCCTGTGGAATCTTCCGGCATTCAATCGCTCTTTTTGATATGATTATTATCTTACAATCCATTCATTCTTAATATGAAATCTGCGCCGTAAGATGGGCAGAAATGGACATGCTTTCATGAAATCTGGTCATAAAATGGGAAAATATAGCCATCCGCAGCTCACCGGCGACGGGCAGCCCTGCGAAAAAAAGCCCCCGGAATTGATTCCGGAGGCTTTTTGCCTTTTTCCTGATATGCTCAAATGAATATATACCTTTTATCTATCCATCTGAGTTATAGATCGTTGAGAACTGTCTCCATTTGACGCATTTGAAGTCATTTAAACCATCTCTGCTGATTCGCGATGTGTCTGTGAGAACAGTCATGCAAGACTCATTCGATGACCATGAGGAGCTGGCCGCCCTTGACGGTGTCGCCTTCGACGACGAGGATCTCCTTGACAGTACCGGCCATGCGGGCACTGGTGGCAGTCTCCATCTTCATAGCCTCGATAGTGATGACGGTCTGGCCTTCCTCGACCACATCGCCGACTTTGACGTTAATCTGGGCGACGGCGCCGGGGATAGAGGCACCAATCTCGGCCTTGTTCTCGGGATTCGCCATCGGTACTTTGACGATGTGTTTCTGGGCTTCGGGATCCGGGACCTTGACCTCGCGGCGGATGCCGTTGAGTTCGAAGGAGACGGTGCGCATGCCGTCTTTGTCTACTTCGCCGGGTCCGAGATACTTGATGACCAGGGTGTTGCCGTCTGCAACATTGACCTGGTTGGTCTCGCCGATGGAAAGGCCATGGAAGAAGACGTGGCTGCCCAGGCGCATGATGTAACCGTACTGCTCCCTGTTCTTACAGAAATCTCTATAGACCTTCGGGTACAGGCCGTAAGAGAGTACGGAGCGCCATGTCTGGCCGGAGTGGAAGGTCGAGATTTCCTGGCGGAGCTTTTCGAAATCGATCGGATCGAGCAGTTCGCCGGGACGGCAGGTGATGGCTTCCCTGCCCTTGAGCACGACTTCCTGAAGGTCTTTCGGGAAGCCCCACGCGGGCTGGCCCATCATTCCGGAGAAATAGGTGACTGCGGAATCCGGGAAGGCGAGGTCTTTGCCCTTCTCCACGATGTTTTCGGGGGTCAGGTCGTTCTGGGTCATGAAGATCGCGAGGTCGCCGACCATCTTGGAGGAAGGAGTGACCTTGGTGATGCCGCCGAGCATCTTGTCGACCCTGCGGTAGTTTTCCTTGACCTCGGTGAAGCGATTGCCGAGGCCCATGCTTTCGACCTGGGGCTTGAGATTGGTATACTGTCCGCCGGGGATCTCGTAGCGGTAGATATCCGTGGCGGGGCTGGTAATGCCGCCCTCGAACTTGTCGTAGCGCAGACGCACATCCGCCCAGTAATCTGTGAGGTACTGGAGCTGGTCCAGATCGAGACCAGTGTCTCTGGGCTGACCCTGCAGAGCCGCGACAACTGCGTTCATAGACGGGTTGGATGTCAGGGACGACATGGACGAGATCGCGCAGTCGACGATGTCGACGCCGGCTTCGGCTGCCATCAGATAAGTGGCCACCTGGTTGCCGGAGGTGTCGTGCGTGTGCAGGTGGATCGGGATGCCGATCTCCTGGCGCAGTGTGGAAACGAGCTTCTTCGCCGCATAGGGCTTGAGCAGGCCTGCCATGTCCTTGATGGCGAGCAAATGGGCGCCGCGGCGCTCCAGTTCTTTTGCCATCTCGACATAGTACTTAAGGGTGTACTTGTCGTTTTTCGGATCGAGGATATCGCCCGTGTAGCAGACGGCTGCCTCGAGGATCTTGTTCTGGTTGAGAACTTCATCCATGGCGACGGACATGCCCTCGACCCAGTTGAGGGAGTCAAATACGCGGAAGACATCGATGCCGCTCTTCGCGGAAGCCTTGATGAATTCGCGGATCAGGTTGTCGGGATAGTTGGTGTAACCGACGGCATTGGAGCCGCGGATCAGCATCTGCAGAAGGAGGTTCGGAGCCTTCTCGCGGATGATGTCCAGGCGCTCCCATGGAGACTCATGCAGGAAACGGTAGCAGACGTCGAAGGTCGCGCCGCCCCAGCACTCGAGGGAGAAGGCGTCCGCGAGGATCTCGGAGGTGCCATCCATGCCCTTGACGATATCTCTGGTACGGACGCGCGTGCCCAGCAGCGACTGATGCGCGTCGCGGCAGGTCGTGTCGGTGATGAGGAGCTTCTGCTGCTTTTTGACCCACTTCGCGACCTCCGCCGGTCCCTTTGCGTCGAGCATCTGCTTGAGGCCCATTTTGCGGTTCCCGGTGACGGGAGGGAATCTCGGCGGATCGTAAATGAAGGTCGGGCTGTTCTCGGCGATGGTGCGCTCCGCGATATAAGTGAGCATCTTGGTCGCGGCGTCCTCCCCCTGCTCGATCTCAAACAGGGAAGGTGTCTCGTCGATGAACTTCGTGTAGCACTTTCCGGCGCGGAAGGTCTCGTTGTTGAGCACGTTTGTGATGAAGGCTATGTTCGTCTTGACACCGTTTACACGCACTTCGCGGATGGCGCGCAGCGCCTTTTTATAGGCACCGTCAAAAGTGCGGTCCCAGGCTGTGACCTTGACGAGCAGGGAATCGTAGTAGGGCGAGATCGTCGAGCCTGTGCCTGCCGTCGCCTCGTCCAGACGGATGCCGAAGCCGCCGGAGACCCGGTAGCCTGTGATGCGGCCCGTGTCGGGCGCGAAATTGTTGGTCGGATCCTCGGTCGTCACACGGCACTGGATCGCGTAGCCGTCCAGCCTGATATCTTCCTGTTTGGTGATGCCGATGCGCCAGTCGGAGAGCGGGGCGCCCTCGGCAACGACGATCTGCGCGCGCACAAGGTCGATGCCTGTCACCATCTCGGAGACGGTGTGCTCGACCTGGATGCGGGGATTCATCTCAATAAAGTAATAATTCTCATCTTTGTCAACGAGGAACTCGAGCGTACCCGCGTTGGTGTATCCGACATGTCTGGTGATCTTGACAGCGTCGCGGTAGAGTTTTTCCTTGACTTCCCGGGAGATGCTGAAGGCCGGAGTGTACTCGACGACCTTCTGGTAGCGCCTCTGCAGGGAACAGTCGCGCTCGTAGAGATGTACGACATTTCCGTGCTCGTCGGCGAGGACCTGGACTTCCACATGTTTGGGATTGACCAGGAATTTCTCCATGAAGATGTCATCGTTGCCAAAGGATTTGAGAGCCTCGGCCTTCACGAGATCATAGTTGACACCGACTTCTTCGACAGTATCGCAGCGCCGCATGCCGCGTCCGCCGCCGCCTGCCGCCGCTTTCAGGATGACGGGGAAGCCGAATTCCATTGCGAGCTTCTGCGCCTCTTCCCGGCTCCCGAGCGGATCCTTCGTACCGGGGGTCGTGGGGACATCGCAGTCCAGCGCCATCTGCTTGGCACTGAGCTTGTCGCCCATCATGTCCAGGATTTCAGACCTGGGTCCGATGAATTTGATGCCCGCCTGCTCGCAGGCACGGGCAAAATCACCGTTTTCGGACAGAAATCCGTACCCCGGATGGATTGCGTCGCAATCGTGCATACGGGCAAGCTCAATGATCCTGGGAATGTTGAGGTAAGCCCCCAGCGGACTCTCATTTTTCCCGATCAGATAAGACTCGTCTGCGGCAGTGCGGAACGCAGCGTACGTATCTTCTGTGGAATAAATCGCGACCGTCTGCAATCCAAGATCGTGGCATGCGCGAAAAATACGCATCGCAATCTCACCACGGTTCGCGACAAGGACTTTTTTAAATTTTGCCATATCCTCCTCCTGTGAAAAAAATGTAAATACAGCTACTGCCTGTTTTATCTACGATTGACGACTACCACCTCTGATAAATAAAAATGCCGCCCCATTTTCTGATTCTATAATAGTCGGTAAATATTTACGTCAAAACAGAGCTTTCCCTCTTTTTGTACAGGTTTTTCCCCTGAAATCAGGAAAACTGCTCTAACTATATGGTCGGAACGCTTTAATTGCCCTGTTCAGATTAGTAAGTTATGAATCCTCCCTGTTCAGACAGCCCCCTGCGGCAGATGTCATTCATCTGCCGCAGGGGGCTGTTTTTTTAGAAATTCAGATCATTCCAACCCCTGAAACGGATCGGCTCTGCTTTCATGTCTTTCTCCTTTTCGGTTTTGCACCTGTTTTGTCTGAAACCGGTTTTTACAGCCGCATCAGGTTTTCCTTGCCATGGCACGGTACAAAAAGGATACCGCAAGACCTGTAGCCGCGATTCCGACGGCGATCAGGAAGGCGGGACGGTAGCTTCCCTGCCCGTTGTAGGCCATCCGCATGACCATGGGTCCGAGAAAACCAGCCACGGAAAATGCCGAAAACATGATGCCATAATTCAGGGAGCTGTTCTTTGTGCCGAACTGGTCGCTGGTAAATCCGGGATAGATCCCCATGAAAGCGCCGTAGCAGAAGCCGATCAGGCAGATGCCCGCCGCGAACATGGCCGCGCTCCCGTTTCCGCCGCTGGCGTACATGGCTAAAAGTGCCACGATGGCTGCCGCGTACACGCCTGCGAGGGTGTTGATCCTGCCGATCTTGTCCGAGAGGCCGCCGCACAGGATCCTGCCGCCGGTGTTGAACAGGGCGAGGATCGATACCATCAGGGCTGCCGCGGAGGCGTTCATGCCGATCATGGTCTCCGCGATGTCAGAAGCGGAGGAGATCACCATCAGGCCGAGGCTGGCTCCGATGACCAGCATACAAAACATGACGTAAAAAATCGGGGTCTTCAGCATCTCGATAGCATTCTTGTCTTTTACGGAAGATCCCGCAGATTTGCCCTCCAGGGGATTCCATCCCTCGGGAACGAAATCGTCCGGGCAGTTTTTGATCACGAGGGAGCTGAGCGCACCCGCAGCCAGGATGACCGCGCCGAAGATCAGAAATGCCCTGCTCACGCCGAAAGTCTCGTTGAGCATGTGGGCGATGGGCGGGATGATCACCGAGCTGATGCCGTAGGAAGCCGTGCTCAGGCCCCCTGCCAGTCCCTTTTTATCGGGGAAAAATTTCACGCAGTTGCTGATGCTGCCCATGTAGGCAAAGCCTCCGGAAAGGCCGCACATCAGGCCGAAGCCCACTGCCAGGACCGCCGTATTGGCAGCAAACCCGCAGACGACAAAGCCCAGACCGAAGACGATGACGCCGATCCGGACCACCCAGTCCGCGCCGAACCTGCGGCTGCAGTAGCCGCCTGCGATGGATGTGATAAACTCCACGCTGGTAGAGAATGAAAAAATAAATGCCAGGTCCGCCGCCGTCAGCGCCGTCCCGTGGATGGAATTGAGATGTCCCGCCATGGGCCCCGCAAAGACGCTCCAGGCGTAGACAGCGCCGATGCACAGGTTGGCGACACAGCTCGCCGCCAGAATGGCCCAGCGCTTTTGGGTCAGCATACGGTTTCTTTCCTGCATCGTTCGATCTCCTTCTCCCTGCTACTTCCCGGCTGTGGCCCTTTCGGGCAGCGCCGCAGTGACAATTATTTCAAGGCCGTAACACTCATTTCACTGGTTCTGTCGGGCAGCGCCTCGCTGACGCGATCCCGGTGCGGCGCTTTTCCACAGTATCCTTATTTACCACAAAATGATCAGATCACGCCGTCTCCGCGGAGCTTTGCCAGCGCCGTGTCGTCCATGCCGAGGATCTTTTTGAGCACGTCGTCCGTGTCCTGTCCCAGAAGAGGCGCTGCCTTCTGCGGGGCGTCCTCGCAGCCATGCATTTTGATGGGGGTGCCGGGGATGGTGATCTCCCGGCCGAATGCAGGGTCGTAGACGTTCCACAGCATGTTGCGGTCCTTAAACAGGTCGCTCTCACAGGCCTGGGCCACGTTCTGGACACGCCCGAAGGGGATGCCGGCAGCAGCGACGGCCTCTTCGACCTCGTCGACCGTCCTCTGCCTGCTCCAGTCCTCGATGATGCCCTTGAGGGTGGGCAGATAATTCTCCACGCGCCTGGCGTTGTTGACAAAACGGGGATCCTCCGCGAGCTCCGGCTGGCCCATGGCCACCGTCAGCTGCTTCCAGAACTTGTTGGTCCCGCAGGCCATGACGAACATCCCGTCTTTGGCCTCGAAGGCGTCGAAGGGGGCGATGACCGGATCCCGGTTGCCCTCCGGCTTGGAGACGATGCCCTTGATCGTGTACTGCACGACGCCCGTCTCGAGGATGGAAAAAATGGTGTCGCACATGGAGACGTCGATGCGCCGGCCGACGCCGGTCTTCATGCGCTGGAAGAGGGCCATGACGATGCCCAGGGAGAGGTAGGTGCCGGAATAGTTGTCCGCGATGGCGGGACCCACCTTCACGGCCTGGCCGTC